>NZ_JAKSXU010000045.1:0-84205 GCF_022829325.1 Methylobacterium sp. J-092
AGCTTCGGCTGGATCGCCCGCTGCCGCAGGTTGGCTCGCGACCACGAGGCTACCCCGTCCTCTGCGCTCGCCTTCTTCGTCCTCGCCGCAGCCATGATCCTCGTCAGACGGATCGCCCGAGCTTTATGAAACAGGGTCTGAGAGCGCACCGGCCGCCAGAGTGATGCCGCCGAGGATCGCCCGACGCGTGCCGTCCACCATCGCCAAGAATCCCTTCGACAACCAAGAGAGGAGAATCACGGTATTTCTAGGCTTCGATCTATATGATTGGCTCATTCGCGCAAGTGATTGTCTTGATGTATAAGTAATTCAAATCAAAAATTATCAATGTTCAGCGATAATAATGCAAATTGAATCACAGAATTACTATCTCTCCATCCCGTTTTTTGTATCGGATCGATTGCAGCGGTCCATCGCCGCAAGTGCGCCCTCGATACCCGAAACGTCGAAATCAGCATCTCCCTCGGGAAACCGAACGAAAACCGTCCGGCTCAGCGACAGCTTGCGGACTTCCCTGTCGAGTATACGACAGTACAGGATCGTCCCCTTGCCGATCCAGGTTGGGACGGGGCTGATCGTTTCGTTTCCGGTGATCAGATCTGATTTGAGACTTTCACCCTCCGACCAATTCCATCTTTCATACGACAGCATGAATACGATTTGCCCGTCCGATCTCGTAATCCCGACCGAATTTTGAGCTCCCCCGTCCGTCATGTCGCGATAGGAATGGGTCATTTGACAGGGAAGCGGATCGTTGTTTCGAAGTGTCTTATTGATGTCCCAGCCTTCGACGGTTTCGATGAACATCTCCTCCCGTGAATCGACGGGAGCCGAAGACAGCAACAATCCTGCGGACAATATCAATGCAATTTTGTGACGATATTGAAATTGCATATCCATCATTCCGAATCGTAACGGGGACGCCGACCTAGGGTGCGTTCCACGGCCCGGCCATACAGTGGGCGGAGGATGTCGTGACCGGTGGCGAGGGTGTCGCGGTCGCCCGGTCGGTCCCGCGCGGCCCCTCGGCACCGATCGGGGGGCCGGCCGATCGTGTCCCGTCTCTGGGCGGACCGTCCAAAAGGCCCACCCAGCGGCCGTCCAACCCCCGAGCCAGCAGGCTCAACGCGAGGACGGCGAGGAGGAGGCCGGCGGCCTTGTTCATCCGGCCGAGAACTTGATTGGTGACACAGCGCCGGAACAGGGACACGGCGGTGTTGAGCACGACCCACCAGCTGAGCGAGCCCAGGAAGACGCCGGACGCTAGCGCCGGAAGCGGCGCGGCCGCGCGCGCGAGGAGGGCCGGCATGGCGGCCAGGAACAGCACGGGGGTGATGGGATTCGCCAGGGCCAGCACGACCGCGCTGCCGTAGCTCGCGGCGAGGGTGTGGCGGCGCTCGCCGCTCACGTGCAGGACCGAAACGCTGCGAAGCACCCGGATTGCGAGGCCGAGCAGCACCGTCCCCGAGACCAGGGAGAGCACGGCCCCGTTCGAGAACGCCGCAGCCAAGTCCGCGCTCCAGCGCACCATCAGCCCCCCGTATGTCAGATGCACGGTGGCGACGCCGAGCCCGGTGGCGACGCCCGTCGGCAGGCCCCCTGCCAGCGTGCGCTGGACGCAAAGCAGGCTCGTCGGCCCGATCGGCGCGGCGATGGTCAGCCCAAGGCTCGCGCCGGCGAGCAGGGCCGTGGCGATGACGCCCATGGCGGCGGCACTGCGTTCAGTCGTCTTCCCGGCGGTCGAGGGGCGAGGCCACCGCCCGGGGCTCGGGCGCGGCATTGTCGGCGTCCGGGCACTCGATTTGCGCGCGCTCCAGGGCCGAGGATGCTTGGGCGCAGGCGATGTCCGGCATGTCGTTCAACTCGTCGGCCCGGATCCCGGTGCAGGACAAGACGACGATGAGGCTGGCGACGATTGTTCTCATGGCTGATCCTTCCGCGAGCCGACAATCTAGGGATGGTTGAACCCCGAGCATCCTCCGTCTGGCGGATGGCACCGCCTGCGCCGCCGCAGGCCCGCCGCGGACGTCTCGGCCGAACAGGAAAGCTCCGCCACGTCAGGCCTTTGCACGGCTTCACCCACGACGCTGGATGCCGCGTCGTCGCCGCCCCCGGCGAGGCGACGCACCGGCGAACCTGCCGGAACCGGGCTCGCGGCGCCGTCCCTCGTCGCCGGCATCATCCGTTTGAGGGATACCGCCGTCGATTTTGGACTGATATTGGTCTTATCGCGATCAGCGGGATCACCGTGGGGCGTGCTGATGCGGGAAGCTCTCATCGACCGGATCTACGAGGCTGCAGGCACTCCCGAGCTCTGGCCGGAGGTCCTTCAATCTCTTGGCGATACGGCGAACTCGGATGGTGCCGTGCTCATGGTGCTGCCCCCCGTCGGCATGCCCCGGTGGATCGCCTCACCGACTTTGGAGCAGCGCCTGCGTCATCACACGACCACGGCTTCCTGGCGCGGCAGCGGGCGCACGGCGCAGTGGCGCACCCTGGCTCATGCGGGCTTCATGCGCGACGTCGACCTCGTGCCGGGCTCCCATGACGGGCGGCCCTGCGAGGTCGACGCGCCGTTCTGGCAGGTGGGGACGACGATTCCCCTGGCGACCGGCGACGTCGCGATCATCACCGCCGAACGCCGGGCCCGGACCGGCCCCCATGAGGCCGCCATCCTGCCTCGGCTCGACGCCCTGCGGCCCCATCTCGCGCGTGCGTGCCAACTCGGCGCCCAGTTCGGCTGCGAGCGCACCCGCGTGGCCACCATGACGCTCAACCAGATCGGGCTTCCCGCGGCGGTCCTGTCGGCCTCGGGGCGGGTGTTGACCATGAATGCCCGCATGCAGGAGCGGGAGGAGGTCCTGCCGCCGGGCCAGCACGGCGGCCTGCTGTTCAAGAGCCTGATCAACAGCAAGCTGCTGCAGGATGCGATCGGCAACGTCGTCGGCGGCCGGCATGCGACGCAGAGCATGCCGGTGCGCGGCTATTCCGACCACCGCCCTCAGATCGCTCACGTCATGCGCCTGGACCGGCACCCCGGCGACGTCTTCGGTGCCTCGGCGGTGCTGCTCGTCCTCGTGCACGTCGGCGCGTGGGCCGTTCCGGATGACGGCCTCCTGAACCTGCTGTTCGACCTCACCCCGGCGGAAGCGCGCCTGCTCCAGGCGCTGGCCGGGGGCTCGCGCCTGCAGAGCTACGCCGAGAGCGTCGGCGTCCAGACAAGCACCGTTCGCACCCAGCTCACCTCGATCTTCAACAAGACCGGGACCAAGCGGCAGGCGGAGCTGTTGAGCATCGTCGCCTCGCTCTCGATGTTCAGCGGGCAGACGGCGCCGTGCCTGGATGCGGCCTGAGTCGAGGTCCGGCTTCGTCCAGGAAGGCGGCCAACGCCTGCGCGGTCGGAAAGGCGTCGAAGGCCCCGAACCGGCGGGTCGTGAGGGCGCCGCAGGCCGCGGCCTGCCGCAGGGTCGCGTCGAGGGGCTGTTGTGCGAGCAGGCCCGCCATCAGCCCGGCCGCGAAGGCGTCCCCCGCCCCGACCGTATCGACCGCCGTCACGGCGAAGGCCGGCTGGCGCAGGGGCGGCACTCCGCGGCGGAACGCGATCGCGCCGCACTGCCCCAGGGTCACCACCAGGAGCTCGAGGCCGCCGTCCAGCAGGGCGGCGATGGCCGGCGTCGCGGCCCGGGCCGCAGCGATGGCGTCGGGAGCGCCGAGGCCCAGATCGGCCGCCTCCACCGCATTGACGACGAGGATCGCAGTGTCGGCCAGGATCGCCGGGTCGAGGGCACGCACCGGCGAGGGATTTAGCAGGGTGGGAAGACCCCGCGTCCGAGCCAGGGCGAAGGCCTCGCGGATGGGGGCGTCCGGCGATTCGAACGTCGCCGCCACGAGGTCCGCCTGCCCGACGCGGGCGGCAGCGGCTCGGACGTCCTCCGCAGCGAGGGCGAGGTTGGCGCCGAGGCAGACCGCCAGGCAGTTCTCGCCGGCTGCATCGACGAAGGCGACGCCGGCGCCCGTCGAGCCGGCATGCGGCACCAGCATGGCCTCGGAGAACCCGACCTGCGCGAAGGTCGCGCGGACCACCGGGGAGAACACGTCCGTGCCCACGGCAAAGAGCCCGTCAACCGTGACGCCGAGCCGGTGCGCGGCGAACGCGAGGTTGAAGCCCTTGCCGCCGGGCTCGGCCACGAAGGCCGAGCCGTCGAGGGACTCGCCCGCCTGCGGCAGCCGCGCGACCTTGACCGAGCAGGCGATCACGAAGCTTCCGATGACAAAGACACGCATGGAGCGCTCCGAGCCGATCCGATATAAGCCTCTGTACCGGAGGTCGATCGGACGTGCGCCCCAAAAATCGGACGATGCAGGGGGAGGTCGACCGGGACATCGCGAGCGGCGAGCGTCCCTCGGTGCTGTCTCTGTTGCGCCTGCGCGGCGACACCGCGATGCCGCTCTACCGGCAGATCGAGGGCCAGCTGCGCGAGCTGATCCTCTCGGGCTCGCTGCCGCCGGGCGTCATCCTGCCGGCCGAGCGCCAGCTCGCCGACAGCCTCGGGGTCAGCCGCGTCACGGTCCAGCGCGCCTATGCCGAGCTCAGCGACGACGAGTTTCTCGTGCCGCGCGGGCGCTCCGGCTTCCTCGTGCGCCGTCCCCCCGAGCCCGTGCGCCCGGGCATGGATCGGCTCAAGGGCTTCACGGAGGAGATGCGGGAGCTGGGGAAGATCCCGTCCTCGCGCATTCTGGAGCGGACGGTCACAGAGGACCGCTCGATCGCCTCGATCTTCGGCCTCCCCTCGACGGCCCCGTTCCTGCGCCTGACGCGCGTCCGGTCGGGCGACGGCGTGCCGATGTCGCGCGAGGTCGCCTGGTACAACATCCGCGCGGTGCCCGCCCTCGAGACCGGCGACCTTTCCGGCTCGGTCTACGCCTTCCTGGGCGAGCATCCGGGCGGCCGCCTCGTGCGCTGCGAGCAGACGGTGGAGGCGACCATGCCGACGGCGGACGAATGCGAGATCTTTGCCTTTGAACGGCCCCTCCCATGCCTGCTGATCAAGCGCCACAGCTACAACCAGGACTCGGTCATGATCGAGTACGTCGAGGGCTTGTTCCGGGGCGATGCCTATCGCTATCGGCTGAATCTGAGCGCGTAGCGACTGAGATCCGACGTCTGATCCCTCCTCGCGTGGACTGCTTCGAATGGATGAACCCATCGGCTTGGGTTGGATGGATAGGAGCTTCGATGCTTACGGCTTTGGCTCGAAGGTCTGTGCCTGCTTTACCGCTCAGCGCGCAGTGACTCGCGGGCTCCGGCCGGCCCCGAAGCTACTCCGCCGGTGGTTCTGCCCAGTCGGCGGACCTGGGACGGAGTCAGGGCGAAGCGCTTGCGGAAGGTCCGATTGACGTAGGACAGGTCTCCGAAAGCGACATCAAAGGTGATCGCACTCACCGGGCGGGCATCCTCGGCCTCGATGAGGCGCTGCATGGCGCGGTTGAGGCGTCGGTCGAGGACGAAGCCCGACAAGGTCTGGCCCTCCGCCTGGAACATCGGCTGGACTTGGCGGCTGGAGACGCGCTGGGCCTGTGTGCCACGGTCGCCAGGCTGAGGTCCGGATTGCCAAGGCCTTGCCGCCGCGTTGGAAGGGCGCCAGCGAGGCGCGGATGGCCTCGGCGGGCGCGAGGTCCGAGACCGGCAGGATGACGTAGACGGAGGCGAACATGACGGGTCGACCTGGGCCTCGGGCGGGAGCCGCGCCGCTCCGAGGGTAACGCATGCCGCGTCACGGCATCCGATACGGGTCACGGAATTTTTGGATGCCTGGGTCCGGCCGTGGTCGATCAGCCGATCAGGACGACGGCCTTTCGCACGTAGGTCGGCTGGTCGACCTGCCCGACGATGAAGTGGGCGACGTCGGCCCGCGCGATCAGGCCGTTCCGCCACTTTGAGGGCTCGGTGAGAACCTTGTAGCGGCCGGTCGCCGATCCGGGCGTGAGAACCCCTGGCCGAACGAACGTCCAGTCGAGGTCGCTCTTGCGGATGCGCATCTCCTGCGCATCCTTGTCGTCGTAGGCGCGACCGAAGACGAGGCGGAACGGGACGCGCTGAAGCAGGCCGATGGAGTCTCTGCTATCGCCCGTGCCGAAGCCGGTGACGGCGACAAGGCGCTTGACCCCGGCTTTCTCCATGGCCGGTACCAGCATGTTGGTCGCGTCCGAGAACAGCGTCACCGGGCCGAGCAGATCCTTGACCGGCACCCCGAGCGCCTGGACGACGACGTCAACGCCGTCGAGGGCGGCGGCGACATCTCCAGCCTTCAGCGCGTCACCCGTGAAACGCTCCAGACCCGTACCGGACAGGGTCATGGTCGTGGCCGAACGCGCGAAAGCCCGGACGCGATGTCCGGCCGCGAGCGACGCTTTCACGGTCTCCAGGCCGATACCTTTGCTGGCGCCGATGACGAGGACGTGGGCCATGGTCGTTTCCCGGTTGGTTGAATGCGCGACGAGACCCCATCAACCGCGGACGCGCCATGCGGTCGCTTGACCAGCCTCTCTACGGTTCGGTGATCGAGCTGTCCTGAAAGCCCGAGATATCGTTGGCATGCCCCCGGGCATTGCAAGAGTGCCCCTGATCGGACGCGGCTAGGCGGAAAGTCTCAGGATTACTGCGGAGGACCCAACGATGTGAGCCAGGGTCACCAGGACCGATCCGGTATGAAGGATGCCGAAGCGAGCGCGATTACCCATGTCGGTCGCGCCATTGATGGCCGGCATGAGTATCTGGCGCGCGAGGAGCGCCGTGACGGCGATCAGTCCCAGTATGAGTGCGGATGCCCTATCGATGGTGGCTGTCAGCGCCGCGCCACCGAGGGCGCACACCATGACGAAGATGTAGAAATGCGGGAAGGCGCGGCGCAGCAGTGGGCCTGCCGCGTCGGCGGGCAGCGCGCTGAACAGAAACGAAGCGAAACCGAACGAGTACAGGACCATCCCGCCGAACAGGAGGGCCGTCACGAGAATAGCCGCTTGCGTGAGCATCGGTTCCAAACCTCAATGGCTTTCAGATCGCCCTCGTGGGCGGCATCTGTTTCGCTCGGCTGATAGCCGTCCCCTGCGTCCTGAAACGCCTCTCCGCTTCACGCGCGAGGTCAGGGGATGGTCGGCACTCAGATCGAGTCTTCCGATGCTTGCTTGGCACAGGCCCTGAACACATCGCCGATCGCCAAGTCGGCATGCGCATTCATGCTCGCGGCATCATTGAGGCAGGACAGCACATCCTTGCGCGGAGCAGCTATTGCGCTGGATTTCTCTAGCTGCTGCAGCAGACGATCACGGTCCGCGCCCGTTGCGGCACTCCAGTCCCGCAGGGTGTCCTGCGGTTGCAAGGCCAAGGCTGGCGTCGCGATCGATCCCAGCATCAAAATCACGAAAGCGCGAACCGGCATCTTGGATTTCCCCCATCAAAGTGGTCCTGGAACAGTCGCCGGCTACTTGTTCGCATCGCCTCAAGGCGCTTGGTGAACGAGCACAAGAACGGTGGTCCGCTTCGGCAACCGTAGTTTTTATGCTTGCACCGACTGGTAGAAAGGCGCGACTTCCCCAGTCGGCGGGCCCTGTCCCAGGTCGCGCCGCCCTTGCCTGCATCACGCCTCCCCATGGCCTTGTCGACGAGGGGCTTGGCACCGACCTTGACGTCGAGGGCGCCCTACTTGGCGTCCGCGACGGCCTCCACGACATCCCGCGTGCTGTAGGGCTTGGACACGAAGTGGCCGTGATCGGGGACCTCCTCATCCGCCAAGCGGTGTCGCCCGGAGGTCAGGACCAGTCGGATATCCGGCCACGAGGCGTAGACGCGCTCCGCCAGCGTCTTGCCGCACATCGAGCCGGGCATGTCGATGTCGGTGAACAGCACCCCGACATCCGAGCGCCGTTCGAGGATGTCCCAAGCCTCATCGGCGTTGCCGGCCTCGATCACCGTCAGGCCTGCGTCCTCAAGCATCTCGGCGGCGCATAGGCGAACGAGATCGTCGTCCTCGACCACGAGGATCACCGAGGCATCCAAGGGGCGCTTCGCGGACATGGGCGATCAACGAGCCATCCGCACGTTTGTTGCAGCCGAGGCATCCCTGGGCTGAAGCGTCGCGCATGCCGGCCTCGACCTGAAGAGATCGGGGAAAGCGCGACCGGAGCCGGGACGACCTTGGCGGGTTATGTCCCGGGACCTCGCCTGGCGCCTCGGCCCGGACGACCAGGTCACGGAGGGCGACAAGCGCCAGACGGAAATCCGCAACTTCATCGAGGCCATGGCAGTCCCGAGGCGGAGCGAGAGGCGCTGACCGGAGGCCCATGTCAGGGACGGACGTGATCGCCCGGTGACGTCGGACGCATGACGGATCGGCGAAAAAGCCGCGTATCGATTCATCGCGGAGGACGTTGCGTCTACGTCGAACCATCCGAAGCAGCTGAAAACAGCGCGTCCGCCGAGTGCGGCGGGATGGGGGAACGGAAGGAAACAAAATGTCCAAGCATACGTTCGACGAAACCAACATTACCTGGCGGACCCTGGACTGGCTGCCGCACATCGCCTTCTTCGTCTACAAGGTCGACGAGGAGAACCGCATCGTCGACGTCGTGTTCAAGTTCGCCGCCAACCAGCGGGTGATGCTGCACCGGCACAAGAGCCCGTACGTGACGCTGGTGATGCAAGGTGAGTTGAGGTTCTACCGCGAGGACGGAACCCTGAAAGAGACCCGTCCGACGGGCAGCTACGTCTCGGGCGTCGCGAACGCCGACCCCCACATGGAGGGTGGCGGCGACGAGGATGCGATCGTCTTCTTCAGCAACCGCAATATCGAGGATGCGCTCTACGAGTTCCTCGACGATGCGGGCAATCCCGTTCAGGTCCTCGGCATCGCGGACTTCAAGGCGCAGCTCCAAGAGCAGATCGCGACCGGCACCTTCGCGAAGGTCGCCGCTCGAGCAGCATGACCCCAGCGAGCGCCGGGAAAGCGAGCTGCATTCCCGGCGAGGCAGCGTTCCAAACCGCGAAAAACCGTTGGCCCAACCGCAACTTCGCGTGGCCGGAGCGTCGTAGCGACGGCGTGGTTCCGCCACCGCGCGGCTGCGACGTTCGGCCTTCTGCCCTGCCGTCAGCTTGTCCTTGTCAGTGCCGCTCGCCTGCAGATGGGCTTGGAGTCCCGCTCTGCCGCGAATTCGAACCGCTTCCCGCGGCCGACGGTCGGAAATCGACGATAGTTTGTGGTGTCCCGCAGGTCGCCAGGGTCGCAGAGGAGCCGGTATCGGGAACGTGACCGCACCTGGGACGGTTCGCCCTGAAATGGAAACCTATGTCCTCGTCGTCGCCGGGTTCGGTGTCCTGGTGCTTCTGACGGCATGGCTGCCGATGGTGCTCCGGGTCCTGCCCCTGTCCTTGCCGATCTGCTGCGTCGGCATCGGTGCCGCCCTGTCGCTCGTCCCTGCCATCGGCGAGCTCACCCCGCATCCCGGCACGCACCCCACGCTCGTCGAGCACGCGACCGAGGCGGTGGTCGTCATCTCGCTGATGGGAGCTGGTCTGAAGATCGACCGTTTCATCGGCTGGAAGCGCTGGTCGATGACTTGGCGTCTGCTCGGCATCGGCATGCCGCTCACCATCCTGGCCCTGACCCTCCTTGGGTCGGCCCTGCTCGGGTTGGGCGCTGCGGGAGCCCTGCTTCTCGCCTCGGCGCTGGCACCCACCGACCCGGTGCTCGCTTCCGACGTCCAAGTCGGAGAGCCTGCCGAGGACAACGAGGACGAGCCCCGCTTCGCCCTGACCTCCGAGGCCGGCCTCAACGACGGGCTCGCCTTCCCCTTCGTGAACCTCGCCATCGCCCTTGCGGGGACGAGTGGCTTTGCCGGCGTACCCTGGTCACACTGGTTCGCGGTCGACGTCCTCTGGAAGATCCTCGTCGGCGCCGTCCTCGGCGCGCTGATCGGGCGGGCCTTGGGATGGTTGACCTTCCATCTCCCCAACGTCTCGAAGCTGTCCCGGACCGGCGACGGCTTCGTCGCCCTCGGGGTGACCTGCATCGCCTATGGCTGCGTCCAGGCCGTCGACGGTTACGGCTTCGTGGGCGTCTTCGCGGCGGCCCTGGCCCTGCGCGCCTCCAGCCACGGGCATGACTATCACCGCAAGATGCACAGCTATGCCGAGGAGCTCGAGCGCCTGCTGATGATGGTGCTTCTCGTGGGCTTCGGAGCCATGCTGGCCGCCGGAGGGCTGCTCCAGGCCCTCACATGGACAGCCGCCGCCTTCGCCTTGATCGCGATACTGGTGGTTCGACCCCTCGCGTGCTGGCTCGGTCTTCTCGGTAGCGGTCGATCCCGCGAGGATCGTGCGGTGGTCAGCTTCTTCGGCATCCGCGGCCTCGGGACGGTCTACTACCTGTCCTTCGCCATGGGCCACGCGACGTTCGCACAGGCGGACCTTCTCTGGGCCACGGCCAGCCTGACCGTGCTGATCTCCATCCTCATGCATGGGGTCTCGGTCACGCCGGTCCTGCGAGCGCTGGATCGGCGGATGGGACGGGATACGGAAAGCGCGCAGCTCGACCTGACCCTGTCCCACCCCTGAGACGCGGGTGCCAGCGAGGGTTCCGGACGCTAGAGAATTTTGCGTGATCCCTGGATCACGGGAAATTCTCTATCTTGTTGTGGAATCGCATTTTCTTCACGCGGGCAGCGATCCACCTCGCTCGAGAATGCTCTAGGTCTTGCCGACATCGACGTCGCGCTCGACGCCGCCCGTCTTGCCACTGAGACCTGGCACCTCGTCGAGCTGCCGCAGACTGGTGAAACGGCCACGCTCCTCACGGTACCGCACGATCTCGAAGCCGTGGCCCCTCAACGCCGCTACGGTGTCGAGTTCCTCGGCGGTCGCGGTGTTCAGGTCGATCATCACACGCCTTTCTGTGGAATGGGGAAAGCCGGAAGGGGAGCCATGGGTTTCAGGCTCGGGTGACGCACCGGTCCCGATCCCGAGGAATCGAGAGAGGCCGTTCGAATCGGCCGAAACCACCGGCAGGATCTGCATCACGTCCCCATGCTCCGCGAGCTGGCTGCGCGCGCCGGGACGGGAGATGTCCATGGCCACATCGGCGTGCGTTCGTCCGCCGGGTCGGCACGACGCCGGGCGGATACCGGCGCCAGCAGGCGGGGACCTGACCGACGGCCCTGAAAGGCTTGTCCGGGCGACGGGCCGGAGAGGCCGCCCTCGGCCGAGCACCGCATCGCGGGTGGCCCTTGGACCAGTCACAACCGCCTCGTCCCACGCAACGTCTTCGCGCCGCGTGCGCGTCACCTGTCTAGGATCGACACGGCGCCCCATGCGGCATCTGTCGTGCTGGTCGAACGTTTAGGATCGCGCGGTTTGAACGACTTTGTAGACAAACTGCGCAAACAGTGCAGAATGAATGCGCTGCATGACCTCGTTGTGGGTTTGATCAGCACAAGAATGAAAAATCTGCGCAAAATGCGCAGGGAGGAGCCCGAGATGCAGATCCCGATCAAGCGGGCGATCGAAGCCGTGCCCGGCGGCATGATGGTGGTTCCGTTGCTCGCCGGGGCGCTCATCGCCACCTTCTTCCCCGGCACGCCGAAGCTTTTCGGCTCGTTCACGGGCGCCCTGTTCTCCGGGGCGCTGACCATCCTGGCCGTCTTCTACGTGTGCATGGGGGCGAGCATCGATTTCCGCGCGACGCCGTACATCGCCAGGAAGGGCGGCACCCTGCTGCTCGTGAAGGTCGGCATCGCCGTGCTTCTGGGCCTGGTCTTCGGACGCGTCCTGGGCGAGGCGCCGGTCGCCGCCGGCATGTTCGCGGGCCTGTCCACCCTGGCCGTGGTCGCCGCGATGAACGACACGAACGGCGGCCTCTACATGGCGCTGATGGGCCAGTACGGCCGCCCGCGCGACGTGGGCGCCTACACGGTCATGTCGCTGGAGAGCGGGCCGTTCCTCACCATGGTCACGCTCGGGGTCGCGGGACTCTCGGCCTTTCCCTGGCAGACGCTGGTCGGCGCCATCCTGCCGCTCCTCGTCGGCATGATCATCGGCAACCTCGACCGCGAGATGCGTGCCTTCCTCGGCCGCGCCATCCCGGTGATGATCCCGTTCTTCGCCTTCGCGCTCGGTGCGGGGCTTGACCTCACCAAGGTCTGGCAGGCGGGCCTCCTCGGCCTCGCCATGGGCGTCGCCGTGGTGGTCGTGACGGGCATCCCGCTCTTCTTCGCGGACCGGCTCACCGGCGGGACCGGGGTCGCGGGGATCGCCGCCGCCTCGACGGCCGGCAACGCCGCGGCGGTGCCCGCGATCGTGGCCTCGGCCAACCCGGCCTATGCCGACGCCGCAGGTCCGGCGACGATCCTGGTGGCCGCCTGCGTCGTCGTCACGGCCATCCTCGTCCCCGTGGCGACCGCCTGGGCCGCGCGGCGGTTCGGCGATCCCGTGGGGGCCGACGGCGAAATCGCGGAGGTCACGGGGAGCGCACCTGCCGGCCGCACGGCCGAGCCGGACCGCGTCGTCGCCGGGCGCTGACATGGCCGAGCGCTGGCTCATCCTCGCCGACGACCTGACCGGCGCCGCCGATTGCGCCATCGCCTTCGGTCGTCGCGGCCGAGCGGCGGCGGTGACGTGGGGAACCGCGACGGGATGCGGGTCGGCGGATCTCCCGGTGCTGTCCTACGATGCCGACAGCCGGGGCCTCTCCGCCGCGGCTGCCGCGCAGCGGCACGCCCAATGCCTGAGGCGCCTCCATGATCCGGACCGGATCCTGTTCAAGAAGATCGACTCGACCCTGCGCGGCCAGCCCGCCGCAGAGACCGCCGCCGCGATCCGTCACCTGAAGGGCCGCGCCGAGGCCGGCTTCGCCGGAACCGTGTTCGGGATCTGCGCCCCGGCCTTTCCGGCCACTGGGCGGACGACCGTCGGCGGGCGCGTCCAGGTCGACGGGCGCCCCCTCGAGGAGGCCGAGGTCTGGGCACGGGACCACAGCTACGCCAACGCCGACCTAGCTTTCGTGCTGGGCACGGCCGGGATCCGGACGATGGCCGTGCCGCTGGTCACGGTGCGCGGCCCGGGCTTCGCGTCGGCGCTCGGGCAGGTCGCCGCCACGGGCGACGTCGTCGCCGTCTGCGATGCCGAGACCCAGGCGGATCTCGATCGCATCGCCGCCGCGGGCCTGCGCATCGCCGCCGAGGGCCTGCGCATCGCCGCCGCGGGCCCGTCGGGCGGGCTGGCGCCGTTCTTCGTCGGCAGCGCCGGCCTTGCCCACGCCCTCGCAGCGGTCGAGGCGAGGCCGGCGCTCGCGCCGTTGCGGATCGCGTCGCGCCGGGGCGGCAGCTTGATCGTGGTGGGATCGCTTGCGACGACCTCCCGCGCGGCCAGCCGCAAGCTCGCGGCGCTCGACGGCGTCGTCCACCTGCCCGTCTCGTCCGAGACCCTTCTCGGTGATCCGGGCGACTTGGCCGCTGCGGTCGCGCGCGTCGCGATCGCGATCGCCGCCGGGCACGACGTCCTGGTCGAGATCGCGATGGCGGGCGTTCCCGATATGGCCCTCGGCCCCCGCCTCGTGCATGCCCTCGCCGACGCGCTCGCGCCGTTGGGCGCCGCGATCGGCGCGTTCGCGGCCACCGGGGGCGAGACCGCCTCCGCCCTCCTGTCGCGCTTCGGCGTCGACGGGATCCGCCTCGTCGACGAGATCGAGCCCGGCGTGTCCCTCGGCCTCACGCTCGGCCGCCTCGCCATCCCCGTCGCGACGAAGGCGGGCGCCTTCGGCGACGCCGACAGCCTCATCCGCATCCGCGAGCGCTTGCGTGCGGTCCGCATCGAAGGAAGCTTCTCATGACACGTCCGACCATCGCCATCACCATGGGTGACCCGGCCGGCATCGGCCCCGAGATCATCATGAAGGCGCTTGCCCATGCCGAGGTCCAGGCCCTGTGCCGTCCGCTGGTCGTCGGCGATGCCGGGCGCCTGCGGCAGGCGGGCGAGATCGTCGGATCGCGGGTACCGGTCGATGCCCTGGCCGATGTCGGCGAGGCCGACTTCGACACGGGGGCGGTGCAATGCATCGACCTCAAGGTCGTCCCCGCCGACCTGCCGTTCGGGCAGGTGTCGCCGGTCGGCGGCGAGGCGGCCTACCGCTTCATCGCCAAGGCCGTCGAGCTGGTGCAGGCGGGCGAGGCCGGCGGGATCTGCACCGCGCCCCTGTCCAAGGAGGCGCTTCATGCCGCCGGCCACAAGTTCCCCGGTCATACCGAGATGCTGGCCCACCTGACCGGCACGCCGGAGGTCTCGATGATGCTGGTCTCGCCCAAACTCCGGGTGATCCACGTCACGACCCATATCGGCCTTGTTGACGCGATCGCGAAGATCGAGCCCGGCTTGGTCGAGCGCGTGATCGCGCGGGGGCACGCGGTGCTGGTGAAGGCCGGCATCGCGAACCCGAAGATCGGCGTCTGCGCGATCAACCCGCACGCGGGCGAGAACGGCCTGTTCGGCCACGGCGAGGAGGCGGAGAAGATCACGCCGGCGGTCGAGGCCTGTCGGGCCCGGGGGTGGGACGTGCGCGGCCCGCTGCCGGCCGACACGCTGTTCTTCCTCGCCGGACGCGGCGACTACGACATGGTCGTCGCGATGTACCACGATCAGGGTCACGGCCCGATCAAGGTGCTCGGTCTCGAGGCCGGCGTGAACATCACCGTGGGCCTTCCCGTGATCCGCACCTCGGTCGACCACGGGACCGCCTTCGACATCGCCGGCAAGGGCGTCGCCGACGAGCGCAGCCTGATGGAGGCCCTGCGACAGGCGGTCGACCTCGCGCCGAAGGCGGCACCGGCTTCCGCATAGCCAGCCGGCCCGACCTTCGGCATGATGCGCCCTCCCCTCGATCGGAGCGGAGGGCGGATCGGGCGAGCCCGTGCCGCGCCCGGATCCGCCGTCCCGAAGGGATCGTCCGGGTCGGATCGGGCGCACCGGATCATCTCGGTAGGGTCGTCGTCCTCATGTCGATGCGGAGCAAGGCGCGTCAGGCGCTGCTGCTGGAGGCGCTGAAGCTCGGCGAGATCGACGTCGACGACGTCGCCGCCCGCCTGGACGTCTCCGCCTCCACGGTCCGGCGCGATCTCCAGGTCCTCTCCGCCACCCGGGCCGTCCGCCGGACCTACGGCGGCGCGATCCTCGCCGGCCACCCGGTCGAGACGACCTTGGCCGAGCGGATGGCCGTGAACGGGCCCGCGAAGCTCGCCATCGCCCGCAAGGCGATCACGCTGGTCGAGGACGGCGACACGCTGATCCTCGATGCCGGCTCCACGGTCGCCGCATTCGGGCAGCTCCTCGCCAAGCGCCGCCTGCGCATCGTCACCAACAACCTCGCCCTGCTCCCCGCCCTCGCCGAGGCGCCGGGGATCGAGCTCGTGGTCCTGGGAGGCGCCTTGCGGGCCACCAGCATGAGCACGGTCGGCCCCCTCGCCGTCGAGGCGCTTCGCCTCATGACCGCGGATCACGTCGTCCTCAGCGCCGACGGGGTGGTGGCGGGGCGCGGCCTCTGCGAGGCGAGCCTCGATCAGGTGGCGCTCAAATCCCTGATGATGCGCCAGGCGAACGGGGTGATCGTGCTCGCCGACGCGAGCAAGCTCGGCCGGGCCGAGCAGAACGCCTGGGCGGCTCTCCCGCAACGCTGGACGCTGGTCACGAATTCGGACGCGCCGAAGGATCAGATGCAGCGTCTCGCGGATGCCGGCGCCGCCGTCCTCGTCGGCCATGGCGCATCGCGCAAGATCTGACCCTCCCGCCGCCTCGCCCTCACGGCATGACGGGCGGATGGTAGGTCAACGTGAAGGCCAGGGCCCAGAGCAGGAACAGCACCAGCGGCAGGTGCACGATGAGCTGGAGGAAGCTGAAGCCGACGATGTCCCGGGCCTTCAGGCCGATGATGCCGACCAGCGGCAGCATCCAGAACGGGTTGATCAGGTTCGGCAGCGCCTCGGCGGCGTTGTAGATCATCACCGCCCAGCCGAGGTGGACCTTCAGCTCGTTGGCTGCCTGGAGCACGTAGGGCGCCTCGAGCAGCCACTTGCCGCCGCCCGAGGGCACGAAGAAGCCGAGGATCGCCGAGTAGACGCCCATCGTCAGCGGGAAGGTGCCGGCGGTGTTGAGGTTGACGAAGGCATGGGTGATCGCATCGGACGCCGAGGCGCCGGCCGCGTTCTTCGGCACGGTCAGCATCCCGCTGATCGCCGCGTAGAGCGGATACTGGATCAGGATGCCCGCGATCGCCGGCACCGACTTCGAGACGGCCACGAGGAAGCGCTTCGGCCGCCAGTGCAGCAGCAGGCCCAGGGTGAGGAACAGCAGGTTGTAGGTGTTGAGGTTCGAGATCGCGACGATCCACGACTGACGGGCGAATTCCTGCACGATCCAGCCGCCGGCGATCACCACGAGGAGGATCGTCAGGAGCGGCGAATGCTCCAGCCACTCCCCGGGCTGGCGCGGCGGCGGGATGTCGGTCGACTCGCGGCTCACGTCGACGCCCAGGGTCTCGGCGGTGACGGCCGTCGCCCCGCGCGGCGCCGAGGCGTAGGCGATCGCCACCGAGACGACGAACAGGATCGCCGCGATCAGCATCGACTGCCACAGGAAGATGGTCTCGCTGAACGGGATCACGCCGGAGATCGCGAGCAGGCTCTTGGTCAGGCTCGCAGGGTTGGCCTGGAGCTGCGCCGCCGAGGAGCTGAGACCGAGCGCCCAGGTCGCGCCGAGCCCGAGATAGGCCGCCGCGCCCGCGGCCCGGTAATCCATCCGGAGGTCCGTCCGCCGGGCGAGCGCCCGGACCAGCAGGCCGCCGAAGATCAGGCTGAGGCCCCAGCTTAGGAACGACGAGAGCATCGTCGCGCCCGCCACGAAGCCGACCGCCCCGCGCCCGGTCCGGGGCACCTGCGCCATGCGCTCGATCAGCGCCCGCACCGGCGGCGAGACCGCCACGACGTAGCCGCCGATGGTGACGAAGGCCATCTGCATGGTGAAGGGGATCAGGCTCCAGAACCCGTCCCCGAAGCTCTTGGCGACGGACGCCGCCGGCGCGCCGTTGGCCAGGACGCCGAGGGCGACGATCACGACCGCGATGGCGACGAAGATGAAGGCGTCCGGAAACCAGCGCTCCGCCCAGGCGGTGAAGCGGATGCCGAGGCGCTCGAGCGTCCCGGCCGCCGGCGCTGTTCCGGGATCCGTTGCCGGCGCGGGATTGGACGGCACGGCCTGGGAGGGCCGGGGCTTGGACGGGGCCGGATCAACGGGCGCGATCGCCATGGATGTCCTCTGGGCTTCGGCTCTTCGCGGCAGGAGCCGCATGGATGACACGCCCTCGCTCGACCTCGAAGGCGTGCCCCGATCAAGATCGTGACAGGCGGCCGCGATCGTGGAGGCGGCCGGTTCGTCTGCGGGCCGCCGCATCCCCGCAGGCCACGTCGCCCGAGGCCTGTCGCGGGCGACGTGGCGGCCCCGGGTTCAGCGCGCGAGATGCCGGTCGAGGAAGGACGCGATCTCTTCGAACGCCTCCTTCACCTCCGGCACGCGATCGTCCCGGTAGAACTGCGCGTGCGACTGCCCCTCGAAGACCTGAAGCGCGGCCTCGACCCCGGCCTGCCGAAGCTTGCGGTGCATCCGGACGGTGTTCGAGAGGAGGAGGTCGCGCGTGCCCGTCGTCAGGATCGTCGGCGGGAATCCGCGCACGTCTCCGTTGATCGGCGAAAGCAGGGGATCGGAGAGATCGTGCCCCGCGGCGTAGAATTTCGTGGCCGCGTCGCAGAATCCCGCCGGCGAGACCAGCACGTTGTCCACCCTCGCGTTGGTCTGGAACGAGTCGCCGCGTTGCGTCGCGTCCGACATCGGCGTGCCGGGTGCGATGGCCCCGGGCAGCGGCAGGCCTTCCGCCTTGGCCCGCAGCATCATCGCGAGGGTCAAGGCGCCGCCGGCCGAGCTTCCGAAGACCGCGATCCGGCCGGGGGCGGTGGTCCGAAGCACGGCCTTGTAGACCGTCATGCCGTCGTCGAGCGCCGCCGGAAAGAACGCCTCCGGCGGCATCCGGTAGTCGACCGCGATCACTTTCATCCGGCCGAAGCCGGCCAGCAGCATGGCCTCCGGCAGGGCGGCCTCGCGGGGGTTGAGGACGTAGCAGCCGCCGTGGACGTGGATCGCGATCCGCTCCCGGTTCGCGGCGGGGATGTCGGTCGGGGTGATCGTGTACGCCCGCACGCCGTCGATCGTCGTCGGCGCCACGGTCACCCGCAGACGCTCGGACATCGGCCCGATCTGCGGGGCGGCAAGCGTCGCGAAGCCGTCCGAGAGCTGCTTCCAGCTGTCCGGGGTCGTCGGCGGCTTGTCCCAGTTCGTCCGCAGCGGCTGGGCGATGATCGCCTGCAGGGCCGGGCTCACGGTGTCCGGTACAGGAATCGTCTTGGCCGGCACCTCGCGGGGCGAGGGCGGCGCCGCCTGCGCCCACGCCGCGGACGGGCCCGCGAGGCAGGCGAGGAGGATGGCGGTCACGAAGCGCATGCGGTGCGTCCTCCGATGGAACACGGTCAGGCCCCCGCATCCGCACGCGAGCCGGCTTCCCTCACGCGCGAGGATGCGAGGGCCGGCTCGATCCGCAAGCCGGTCGCCTCGTCGAAGACGTGGATGTGGGCTGCGGGAAACGACACCCGGATGGCGTCGCCCACGGGCGCGCCGTTGGCGATCTTGAGCGTGAGCGACGCCCCGCCCGGGCGTCCGGCATGCACCAGCATCTCGGACCCGAGCAGCTCCACGACCTCGACCGGCCAGGTCATGCCCAATGCGTCGAGCACGACATGCTCCGGCCGGATGCCCAGCACCACCCGGTGGCCGTCGGGCCGGTCGAACCGCCAGGCCCCGAGCGCGACGTCCGCGTCCGCCACGCGTACCGACGTCCCGTCGCGACCGAGGGTGCCGAGAAGCAGGTTCATCGCCGGCGAGCCGATGAAGCCCGCGACGTAGGTGTCGGCCGGGCGCTCGAACACCTCCGTCGGCGTCGCCAGCTGCACCGGCACGCCCTGGTGCATCACGAGCAGCCGGTCCCCGAGCGTCATCGCCTCGACCTGATCATGCGTGACGTAGAGGCTCGTCACCTTCAGCCGGCGCTGGAGGCGGCGGATCTCGCCGCGCATCTGCACCCTGAGCTTCGCGTCGAGGTTCGACAGCGGCTCGTCGAACAGGAACAGCTTCGGGTCGCGGACGATGGCGCGCCCCATGGCGACCCGCTGGCGCTGGCCGCCGGACAGCTGGCGCGGCTTGCGCTCGAGCAGCGCCTCCAGGCCCAGGAGGGCCGAGGCGGCATCGACCTTAGCCCGGATCTCGGAGCGGGGAAGGCCGCGGATCTTCAGCGCGTAGGCCATGTTCTCGAACACGCTCATGTGCGGGTACAGGGCGTAGTTCTGGAACACCATGGCGATGTCGCGCGCCGACGGGTCGAGGCCGGTGACGTCGCGCCCGTCAATCAGGACGCGCCCGGCGGACGGCGTCTCGAGCCCCGCCACGATGCGCAGGAGGGTGGATTTCCCGCAGCCCGACGCGCCGACGATGACCAGCATCTCGCCGTCCGCCAGGGCGAAGTCGACGCCCTTCAGGATCTCGTTGTTGCCGAAGCGCTTGCGCAGGCCGTCGAGTTTCAGGCCCGCCATCACTTGTCGCCCTCCGTCAGGCCCTTCACGAACCAGCGCTGCATGAGGAGCACCACCGCGACCGGCGGGACCAGCGCCAGCACCGCCGTCGCCATGACCTTGTTCCATTCGGTGGCGGTGTCGACGCCGACCATCTTGACGATGCTGATGACCACCGTGTCGAGCTTCGGATCGGTCGCGACCAGGAGCGGCCACAGGTACTGGTTCCACCCGTAGACGAACAGGATGACGAACAAGGCCGCGATGTTGGCGCCCGAGACCGGGATCAGGATGTCCCGCAGGAAGCGCAGGGGCCCGGCCCCGTCCATGCGCGCCGCCTCCACGAGCTCGTCCGGAACCGCGAGGAACGTCTGCCGGAACAGCAGCGTCGCCGTGGCGGAGGCGACGAGGGGGATCGTCAGCCCCGTGAAGCTGTTGATGAGGTCGAGGGAGGCCATGACCTGGAAGGTCGGGATCAGCCGCACCTCGACCGGCAGCATCAGCGTCAGGAAGATCAGCCAGAAGGCGGTCATGCGGAAGGGAAAGCGGAAGAAGGTGACCGCATAGGCCGAGGGCAGCGACAGGGCGATCTTTCCGAACGCGATCGCCAGCGCCATCGCGGCCGAGACGAGCAGCGAGCGCCAGACCGGCCCGGCCCCCGCCGAGCCGTTCACCAGCACGTCGCGGTAGACGCCGAGGCCGGAGAGGCGCGGGACGAGCGAGACCTCGCCACGGGCGATCGCGGCCGAATCCTGGGTCGAGCCCGCGACGGCGATCCAGATCGGCAGGGCGAAGAGCAGGATCGCCAGGATCAGCACGGCATGCGGGATCAGAGGGGGCATCCTCCGGCGCATCAGGTGGCGGCCTTTCGCCCGAGGAACCGGAACTGCAGGGCGCAGAGGACGATGACGCCGGCCATCAGCACCACGGATTGCGCGGAGGACGAGCCGACGTTCGCGTTGACGACGCCGTCGAGGTACACCTTGAGGACGAGCGTCTGGGTCGACTGGCCGGGCCCTCCGCCGTTCACCGCGTAGACGGTCGCGAAGGTGTCGAAGGCCGCGTAGACGAGGTCGACCACGAGCAGGAAGTAGACGGTCGGCATCAGCAGCGGCAGGACGATGGTGCGGAACCGGCGGACGCCGCGGGCGCCGTCGATGCGGGCCGCCTCGATGATCGTCTTCGGGATGGCCTGGAGGCCCGCCAGGAAGAAGATGAAGTTGTAGCTGACCTGTTTCCACGCGGCGGCCAGAATTACGAGCCCCATGGCCTGCGTGCCGTCGAGCTTGTAGTCCCAGGCGATCCCGATCCGGTTCAGCCACGCCCCGACGAGACCGATCTGCGGGTGGAACATCAGCACCCACAGCACGGCCGCCATGGCCGGCGCCACCGCGTAGGGCCAGATCAGCATCGTGCGGTAGAAGGCGCGCCCCCGGATCTCGGTGTCGGCCAGGACCGCGAGGACGAGCGCCACGCCCATCGCGATCCCGGTCACGCAGGCGCAAAACACCAGCGTCCGCCCGATCGCAGCGAGGTAGAGCGGATCGCCGAACAGGTCGGCGAAGTTGTCGAGGCCGACGAATTCCGCGCTGGTGCCGAAGGCGTCCTCGCGCTCCAGGCTCGATTTGATCGCCTGGATGGCCGGCCACAGGAAGAAGACGCCGGTCAGCACCAGTTGCGGCAGGATCAGCAGCGCCGGGAGCACCCGGCCCGGGAACAGCATCCGTCGTTCCATCCCACGCGTGCCTTCCGCCGGTCCGCCGCGTCAGCCGCGCGCGGATTTCTGGAAGTCGCGCAGGACGCGGTTCCCGCGCGCGGCGGCGGCGTCCATCGCCGATTGCGCCGTCTGCTGGCCCTGGAGCGCCTTCTCGATCTCCTCGTAGAGGATCGCGCGGATCTCCGGCAGGCGGCCGAGGCGCAGGCCGCGCGAGTTCGAGGTCAGCTCCCCGCGGGAGAGCTGCCGCGCCGGCACGTCGGTGCCGGGATTTTTGTCGAAGTAGCCCGCCTGCTTCGTGGCCGCGTAGCCCGCGAGCGTCACCGGAACGTAGCCGGTGTTCTGGGCGTAGAGGGCGACCTGCTCGGGCTTCGCGATGAAGGCGTAGAAGGCCGCGACGCCCTTGTATTCGGCCTCGCTGCGCTTCGGCGCCGTCATCGCCCACAGGCTGGCGCCGCCGATGATGGAGTTGTTCGGGCGCGGATTCAGCGCCGGCTCGGTCGGCAGGAAGGCCTCGGCGTAACGGAACTTGGCGTTCTTGACGATGTCGGCACGGCCCGAGGACGAGCCGAAGCCGATCGCGGCCTGCCCGGAATAGAAGACCGCATCGGGCGCGCCGTCGCGGCCGGCGTACTTGAAGGCGCCGTCCTTCGACAGGTCCAAGAAGCGCTGGAGCTGGTCGACGAACGGCTTGGTGTTGATGAGCAGTTCCGCGCCGAGGCCGTCGTAGCCGTCGTTCTCGGTGGCGTAGGCGAGGTTCTGGATCGCGGCGTATTCCTCGAACTGGATCCAGGTCATCCAGGCCGAGGTGCTGGCGATGGGCGTGGCCGCCTTGGAGGCGAGGGTGCGGGCCGCCTTGGCGAAGTCGTCGTAGGTGGCCGGCGGCGCGTCCGGGTCGAGCCCTGCCTTCTCGAAGGCGTCGCGGTTGTACCACATGACCGCCGTCGAGGAGTTGAAGGGCATCGAGGCGAGCTTGCCGTCGGCCAGGCTGTAGTATCCGCGCACGCCTGGGATGTAGGCCTTGGGATCGAGTGCGAGCCCGGTCTCCTCCGCCAGCTTCCAGGCCGGCTTGATGGCGGCGCCAGCCTGCAGCATCGTGCCCGTGCCGACCTCGAAGATCTGGACGACGTGCGGCGCCTTGCCGGCGCGGTAGGCCGCGATCGCCGCCGTCAACGTCTCGGGATAGGTGCCCTTGAACACCGCCTGGAGGGTGACATCGGACTGGCTCGCGTTGAAATCGCGCGTCAGCCGCTCGATCTCCTCGCCGTTCGCGCCCGACATCGCATGCCAGAGCACGATGGGCGTCCTGTCGCCGGCGGAGACGGAGGCCGACGGGCGAAGCGCAGCCCACGCGGCAAGACCGCCGACGCCGGCCAACAGGACGCGACGATCCATCCAAAACCCTCCCCGTCGGCGGAACCGCCCTGCCCGTTGTCCTCGGGCTTGAGATGCGATCCCGCGGCACCCGCACCGGACGGCGCGACGCTCATGCCTTCATCATGCACGGACCGACCAGCGGAATAAAGCGCCACGCCGTGCGGTCCCGCGATTTGGCTTCAGGCGTCGGAGGAGCCATCCCCGCTTCGCGCTCCTCGTGGTCGTTTTGCCGGCTTCGCCGCCCCGCCGGAGGCGCCGTCGGCTCGCCTTGCATCGCAGCACTCGCTTACGGCGTTCGATGGCTTTCGCCGCTGTATGCGGCTGGAGCGCGATCACGCCCTCGGGCATCGACGCGGTGATCGGGGTCAACCTCCGCGACCGTTCACGCCGGATCGCGCGCGGGAAACCAGTTGCCGTGGAAGCCCGGCGGGATCCGGTGCCCGAGGTGGATCGTGGCGACGGGCGGCGCCTCGAACGCGCGCGCATTGAGGACGACGAAGTCGGTCGTGTCGCGCGCCGTGTCGACGACGAGCCCGATCAGCCATCCCTCGTCCTCGCCGGCCTCCGGCCGCGCCGGCACGAACACGAACTCCCCCGGGACGCGGCCGGCACCGAATTCGTGCACGCGCCGCGCCCCGCGCGCCAGATCGTGCTTGTAGATCTGCGTCGCGCCTTCGAGCTGCGTGTTGCCGTCGGCGGGGACCGAGACCGCGTAGACGTAGCGGTGGGGTCGCCCGAAGCGGCGCTCGTCGATCCGCGGAAACTCCTGCGGCGCCGGATCGACCACCCGCCGGTCGACCCGCCCCGTCGCGGGGTCGACGGTCCAGCGCTCCAGCCGGCCCGGCCTGTCGAGGCCGCCGCCTGCCGAGGCGAACACGCTCTCGTAGGCGACGACGTCGAGGACCACCCGCCCGTCCGCGTCGTCGTAGGCGTTGGCGACGTGGAACACGAAGCATGGATCGAGGGCGCACCATGTGATGTCGGCGGCCGTCCCGTGCCGGGGGAGCAGGCCGAGGCGCGCGCGGTGGGCGGGGTTCCAGCGGAACGGGAAGCGGTGGCCGGCCAGCACCGCCCGCATCGAGAAGGTGAGGGGCAGGTCCAGCACCACCGCGAAGCGCGCCGTGATCGCGCAATCGTGGATGCAGGGGCCGTGCTCGACCGGGATCGATACGTCGCGCACGACGCGGCCGGCGGGCGAGACGACGACGTGGCGCACGCTGTCCCAGATCCGGCCGTCGTAGGCGATGGCATGCGTCTCGCCGGTCTCGGGGTCGCGGTGCGGATGCCCGGTGAAGGAACCGGCGAGCGTCCCCTCGAACGGATCGTAAAGCTGCGTCTCCAGATCCTTGGACAGCGCGACCGGATAGCTGCCGGCCTCGACCAGGGCGAAGGCGCGGCCGCCGATCTCGACGACGTTGGTGTTGACGGTGTCGTCGCCCCGGCGCGGTCCGGGGGCGGCGGGCCGGCCGAGCGCCGCCGAGGCCGCCCGCGATCCGATCCAGCGGTTGCGGTACCACAGGGCCTTGCCCCCCGCGACGCGGAGGCCGTGCACCATGCCGTCGCCCAGGAACCAATCGTGGCCGCGCGTCGTCGGGCGGGCCGGGTTGGCGCCCATCTTGAGGTAGCGCCCGTCGAGCCCCGATGGGATCGTCCCGGTCACGGGCAGGTCCCGCAGCGTCAGCTCCGCGCGCATCGGCGCGTGGACGCCGACCACGAAGGGGTGCGCCGTCCCCGGCAGGCGCAGCCGGTTGCCGGCCGCCACCAGCGCGACGAGCCCCTCGGCGGCGGCGCGGACGGTCGACGTGAGACGGTTCGGCATCGGTCGAGGGGTTCCAAGGGCGGTGCGGGGACGAGAGCCGTGATGAACCGTGACGGATGCGCCGGGTCGCGACCGCACGCGCGCCTTGAGCGGGATCGAGAACCGACATAGGGCCGAGGGGCTTCCTCCGGCAATGCGATCGCCACCCCGACGCGGAGAACCGATGATGCGCCTCGCCCACCTGCTCCGCGCCGCAGCCCTCCCCATGGCCCTGACGACGGCCGGCCCGGCATCCTCGGAACCATCGTCGGAACCATCGCCCTGGGCCGACTGCCTGGGCAGGATCGCCGCCGACGCCCAGGCCCGCGGGGTGCCGCCGGCCTGGGCGGACGGGCCGCTCGCCGGCTTGGCGGCCAATCCGGACGTGCTGGCGGCGACCCGCGGCCAAGCCGAGTTCGTTAAGCCGATCTGGGCCTACCTCGACGCCACGATCACCGAGGCGACCATCGCCGAAGGGCAGCGCAAGCTCGAGGAATGGGCCGCGGTCCTCGAGGCGATCGAGCGACGCACCGGCGTCGACCGCTTCACCCTCGTGGCCTTCTGGGGCGTCGAGTCGGGCTACGGCAAAGTCCTCGACGACGCCGCGATCGTCCGTCCGGTGGTGCAATCGCTCGCGACGCTGGCCTGCGGCGATCCAGGCCGACCGAGCTACTGGCGCGACGAGCTCGTCGAGGCGCTTCGGATCCTCGCGCAAGGGGATGTGCCGCCCGCGCGCCTGACCGGCTCCTGGGCCGGCGCCATGGGGCATACCCAGTTCATGCCGAGCGTCTACCGCGCCCACGCCGTGGATTTCGACGGCGACGGCCGGCGCGACCTCTGGTCGGTGCCTGATGCGCTCGCTTCGACGGCGAACTACCTCGTCGCCATGGGCTGGCGCGGCAACGAGCCCTGGGGCACCGACGCCGTGCTGGGAGAAAGCTTCGACTACGCGCTGGCGGACGAGACCACCTCGCGCAGCCTCGACGCTTGGCACGCGCTCGGCGCGACGCCCGTCCCCGATCGCAAAACGGACGGCGTCGCGCAGGCCACCCTCGTCGTCCCCGCGGGCGCGGGCGGCCCGGCCTTCCTGCTGCGGCCGAACTTCTCGGTGATCCTGCGCTACAACACCTCGCTGTCCTACGCGCTCACCGTCGCGCACCTGTCGGACCGCCTTCGCGGGCAGGCCGCTTTCGCCCGCGACTGGCCCCGTGGCGACCGCGTCCTGACCGAAGCCGAGCGCCGCGACCTTCAGACCCGCCTGGACGCGCACGGCCACACGGCCGGCGCCGTGGACGGCCGGATCGGTCCGAAGACTCGGGCCGCGATCCGCGCCTACCAGGCCTCGACCGGCCTCCGTCCGGACGGCTATGCCGACGTCACCCTGCTGGAGCGGCTGCGGACGTCGCCCTGACGTCCGGCGCCGGCGGGCGTGGACGACGGTCCGTATTCGCGCCGGCCCGCGATCGGATCACCGGGGCATCCCGCTCGCCGGAACAGGCTCTAGGCGCGCAGGCGACGGGCCGCGCCCGGCGCCGCGGCGGATGTCGGCTCCCTGGACCCGGCGCTCGCGTGATCGGGCGACGTCCGGACCTCGCCCGCCTCCTGGACCATCGCCGCGGCAAGAAGGCGTGCGCGCTCGGCCCAGCGGTCCCGGTCCGCCCGCAGGGCCTCCATCTGGTCCTGGTGCAAGGCCAGCGCGACCTCTAGCGCGTCGATCTCCGTCCGAAGCTCGCTCGTCCGTTGCCGCTCGCGCGCCAGGGCGGTCTTGAGCACGGACAAGGCAGCGTCCGCCGCGCCGGCCACCGAGCCCGTCGCGTCGCCTCCCGGGCGGGCGGGCAGGCCGACGACCGCGATCGGGCCGGCCAGGACCGAGTCGGGCGCCGGCGGGATCCGGGGGGCCGCATCCTCTCGCCGAAGCTGCGCGATCTCCGTTCGAAGCTGCTCGACATCGAGGCCCGTTGCGGGGAGATCCTCGGACGGCGAAGCGATCTGCGCGGGGGCCGGCACCCGCTCCTCCTCCAGCACGAGCCCGTGCAGCATCGCGAACACGGCGTCGCCGTCCAGGCGCGAGAGGTCGAAGCCGCTCTCGGCCGCAAGCTGGCTGAATTGCGCCTGTCCCCCGGCGGACTGGCCGACGAAGGCCATCGACCAGTTCGCGAAGCCGCGCTTCTCGGTCGGCCCGCATTGGAGGACCGTCACGTCGCCGTGCCGATCGTCGCACTGGATCCGCTCGAACGTCTCCTCGACCTCGCGGCGCGGTCCCTCCAGAACCTGGGCGAACGCCCCCGCATTGAACATCAGCGCGCCGGTCACGTCCGACTCGGCGTTGTTCCGTTGCGACGCCGCGAGGATCTGCGTGATCGATGCCGTCATCTCGGCCTCCGATCCCTTCAGCAGGTTCTTGCTCGCGTAGACCAGGCGATAGAGTTCGCTCATCAGAGACTATCCGGGACTGGGGTGGATCACGCGTGCGGCGGGTAGCTCGCGAGGAAGGTCATGAGGTCGTCGGCCGGTATCGGCCTGCTGATGAGATAGCCCTGCACGTCGGTGCAGCCCTCTTCGCGGATGCGCTGCATCTGCTCCGGCGTCTCGACGCCTTCGGCGACCGTCGTCATGCCCAGGCTCTTGCCGAGGCCCGCGATGGCCCTGATGATCGCGTCGCCGTCCGGCTTGCTCGACAGGTCCTTCACGAAGGAGCGGTCGATCTTGATCTTGTCGAAGGGGAACGAGCGCAGGTAGCTCAGGGAGGAGTAGCCCGTGCCGAAATCGTCCATCGACACGCGGACGCCGAGCTCGCGCAGCCGATGCAGCGTCCGCAGCGTCTTCTCGTTCTCCTGAAGCAGCACGCCCTCGGTGATCTCGACCTCCAGGCGCCGGGCGGGCAAGCCCGAGCCGGCAAGCGCCGACATGATCGTCTCGACCAGGCGGTCGCTCTTGAACTGGGCCGGGGACACGTTCACGGCCACCGCCATGTGCGCCGGCCAGTGCATCGCATCGCGGCAGGCCTGCCGGATGACCCAGTCGCCGATCGGCACGATCAGGCCGATCTCCTCGGCCAGCGGGATGAAGTCCAGTGGTGACACCGCCCCGCGCTCGGGATGCTTCCAGCGGATCAGGGCCTCGCAGCCGATCAGCCGATCACCGTCGAGCTGCATCTGCGGCTGGTAGTGCAGCTGGAACTCGCGGCGGGCGAGCGCCTGACGCATGTCGAGCTCCAGCCGGCGGCGCGCCTGCATGCGCGCGTCCATCTCGGGCTCGAAGAAGCGGTACGTGCCGCGTCCGTCGACCTTGGCCCGGTAGAGGGCCAGGTCGGCGTTCTTCAGGAGCGTCTCGGAGGCGTCCCCGTCGTTGGGCGCCAACGCGACGCCGACGCTGGCCCCGATCGTCAGGAGGTGCCCGTCGATCATGTAGGTTCGGCCGATCAGGTCGACGAGGCGCCGAGCCAGGGCCTGCGTGTCGCTGGCCTCGCGGATGCCTGCCTGCACGATGATGAACTCGTCGCCGCCGATCCGGGCGACGGTGTCGGTGGGCCGCACGGCCGAGCGCAGTCGATCGGCGACCTTCTTCAGGAGCGCGTCGCCGATCGGGTGGCCGAGCGTGTCGTTGACGGGCTTGAAGCGATCGAGGTCGACGAGGAGAAGCGCGCACTTCTCGCCGTTGCGATGGAGGCGCACGAGGGCCTCGGAGAGTCGTTCCTGCAGGAGCAGCCGGTTCGGCAAGCCGGTGAGCGGATCCTGGCGTGCCGCCTCGTCGGCGCGCGCCTCGCTGGCTTTGCGCGCGCTGACGTCCTCGATCGTCGCGATCCAACCCTGTTCCTCTGCAGGATTCAGCTCGACCTGCAGCGTGAGCCCCTGATCCCTGACCTCGAACGAAACGGCCGTGCGACGATCGCGTCCCTGGCGCAAGGATCGGAAGACCTCGCGCCTCGGTTTCGCAGTCCCGGCGCACAGGGCGCGAAGCAACGGCCTGGCACCCGGTTCGCGCGAAGGCGGCAGGAAGTTGGTCAGGAGGCGCTCGGCCGGCGCATTCGAGACGATCACGCGCCCCGCATCGTCGATCATCAGCAGCCCGTGCCGGATCACGTCGAGATAGCGCGCCCAGGAGTGGGAGGGGGTGCCCGCGTTCGGCCGCAGGCTCCGCGGCGTCTCGCGCCGGACAGCGCCAAGGTAGTGCCGTTCAGCGCTCATGGCACATCGGACCCGATCTCAGGCCGCCCAGCGAGCGTGCCGAATGGAAGCACTTATTTATAGAGGTAGAATTCTTAATTAGAGGCTACACCGGGCGTTGAATTCGCGCTCTCAAGTTGCAATCAGCCGCCATTCGAACCTGTTGCCACCGGACAGGTCGACGGCCTTGGCCTCCATCGTATCGGCGGCAACGGACTGGCGGCAAAGCCGACGCCCTCCGGCAGCGGTTCAGTGGGAGCCGGTAGGTCGAACTTGGATCGACCGTCGAACGCAGGCATCCGGCACCTGAGGCGACGCCGGATACCGGGGTCGACACGCACGGGCATGATATTCCCGGCGGCGTGCAAGGTCGTCGCACGCCGGCATCCGCAGCTGCCAAACTCGCAAGCTTTGCTCGATCCACCGCGGTGACGGGGGAAACGGACCGCTGCCGGAACGGCAGAAAACGGATGTCCGCTTCCGGGGTAAAGCGTCGATCCCGTCCGACGTTTGGCCTTGAACCTGACGTTCGATTCGAACTCGAAGCGTCAGCGGCCGCCTCTGCGTCCCGGCAGCGCCGGCAAGGGCCGTCTCGGGCCAGGTGGCTCGCGGAGCCGCCTGGAGATCCACCCTGGCGGTCTCGACTGTCCCCTGCCGGCGGAAGACTGCCGAAGACCTCAGCCGGAGAACCAAACCATCTCGACCATCAGCCCCCCCTCGGCGGCCTCGCCGAATGCCATCCGGGCACCGGCTGCCTCGGCTACGTCGCGGGCGATCGCCAACCCGAAACCGGTGCCCGGTCGGCTTTCGTCCCAGCGCACCCCACGGCCCAGCCCGGCCAGGGCCGGAGGGTCCATCCCCGGCCCATCGTCGCTGACCGACAAGCGGCCTCCCGCCCCGTCCGGCGTCCCGGTGACGCGCACACGCCGGTGTGCCCACTTGCGCGCGTTGTCGAGCAGGTTGCCCAGAACCTCCATCAGCTCGCCCTCGTCGCCCGGGTAAGACAGATCGGCAGGGACAGATACGTCCCAGACCAGTGAGTCGCCCTCGGGAAGCCGCCGCATCGTGGCGACGAGCCTGTCCACGACCGCCGCCACGCCACAGGATCTGCGACGCAGGTCCCGAGCACCCGCGAGGCGCGCTCGAGCCAGCGTGCGATCGACCTGACCGCCCATCGCCTGTGTCTGTTCCGCGATCTGCTGCGCCACAAGCGGTTCCGTTGTGGAGAGCCTGCGCATCAGGGCGTCGATGACGGCCAACGGCGTCTTCAGTCCGTGTGCCATGTCCGCCGCGCCGGCCTCCGCTCGCTTGAGCGCCCGTTCCTGTGCGTCGAGCAACGAATTGAGGTCGGCCACGAGCGGACGAACCTCGTCCGGGAAGACGTCCGGGAGGCGTTCGCGCGTTCCGGCATGCACCGCGGCAAGGCTCGCGCGCAACGTTCGAAATGGCGTCAGCGCGCGATGGACGAAGACCGCCATCGCCAGGGTCAGCACAACGAACAGCGCGGCGAGCGACGGCATAAGAAGGCGCAGGAACGTCGACCGGCTCGCGGCCAGTCCACGCCGATCCTCGGCGACGGTGACCCGCAACCGTGTCGCCGTTCCACCGGCCCCATCGATCTCGACCGGTCGCGATAGGGACAGGAGCCGCCCCCCATCCGGTCCCGTCGCATCGGCGACCATCGGCGCATCACCCGTGTCCAGGCCCGACGATTCGAGCCTCTTGTCCCAAAGCGAGCGCGACCGCAGGGACCGCCGGTCCGGCGTCTCGACCTGCCAGTACAGGCCGCCATAGGGTGTGGCGAAACGCGGATCCGGCGGCTCGCGCGACAGGGTCGGGGCACCGTCCGAAGCCAGTCCGACGCGCCCGGCGATGAGCTTGGCCGAGCGGTCGAGCTCGTCGGCCGTGCGGGCGTCCAGCACGCGGTCGAAGATGATCGTCAGGCCGAAGCCGGCCAGCAGTAGAGCGAGGCCGATCAAGGCGGCGCCGGTGATCCCGAGGCGCAGGCGCAGGGAGTCCGCCCTCAACGGCCAGGCGCCTTCGGTTGGTCGGCGGGGACGAGGTACCCCTGGCCGCGCCGGGTCTCGATCATTCCCGGCCCGAGCTTGCGTCGCAACCGCGTCAACAGCGCCTCGAGTGCGTTGGCCTCGCGGTCGCTTCCGACGCCGTGGAGGTGGTCGAGAAGTTCGCCGGCCGGAACCACCTGTCCCTGCTGGTGCATAAGGAAAGCGAGCAGGCGGTACTCCAACGCGGTCAGGTCGATCTCGCGACCGGCGACGCTGACGGCCCGGGTGCGCGTATCGAGCTCAACGGCGCCGGCGCGCAGCACCGGCGAAGCGTGGCCGGCGGTGCGCCGCAGGATTGCGCGCAGCCGCGCTGCGAGCTCTTCCATTCGAAATGGCTTGGCGAGGTAGTCGTCGGCGCCTGCGTCGATGCCCTCCACGCGCTCCCGCCAGCCATCGCGCGCGGTGAGGATCAGCACGGGGACCATCGTGCCGGCTGCGCGCAGGCGGCGGAGCACGCCGAGGCCATCGAGGCGCGGCAGGCCCAAGTCCAGCACCATCGCGTCGTAGGTCTCGGTCTCGGCGCGGAACCACGCGGCCTCGCCATCCGCGACGACGTCCACAACGTAGCCGGCACGCTCCAGGCCAGCGCTCACGTCCGCGGCGATGCGGGGCTCGTCCTCGACGACTAGCACCCGCATCGGACGCGTTTCCATGTCAGGTTAGTCATCGTCGTCCCTGTCGATGATCTGCAGCGACTGCGCATCGACCTTCACGTCGCGACGCTTGCTGTCCGCGCCGAGGATACGCAGCTTGTACAGCCAGTGCCCGTCGTGGTGCTTCAGGTCGAGGGCCACGACGTCGCCGGGCACGGCAGCACGGGCGGCGCGCAGGACCTCGTCGAGCGGACGGATCTCGCCGCGTTCGAGGGCGCGACGGGCCCGGTCGGCGTCGTCGTCCGCGCGCGCAGGGACCATCCGGACGAGACCTGAGCAAAGGGCGGCGACGAGAAGGATGCGGAGGATCGGCATGGACACTGGCACCATGGGTGGGTCAACCTGACGGGAGGCTGACGGGCTCCGTCAGGCCGGCGGGTTCAGGATCCGCCAGAACGCTCCGCAGATCCCTCGTTCGCGGAGCCGCACGGCCATGTCCATCATCATCGGCATCCTTCTGACCGTCGTGGCGGCGATTGCCGGCACGATCCTGTGCCCGCCGCCGGCCACAAGACATCACCCCCCGGCCCGGGTCCCGGACAACCGCGTCTTGACGCTGGCCCTGGCCACTTGTCTCGCCATCGCGGGGAAACCGGCGTTGGCTGGGGAACCGGCGACGGGGCATGTCTCGCTGATCAACGGGACCACCCTCACGATCGACGGCGGATCCGTCACGCTGTTCGGCATCGTGATGCCCGCACCGGATGCGACGTGTTGGGACGCCCACGAGGTTCCCTACGCGTGCGGCCGTCAAGTCCGCGAGAAGATGATCGCACGCATCGGGACGGCGGAGCCGATTTGCGAGCGGCACGATCGCCCAGACAGCGGTTCCGCCGAGGCGACGTGTCGAATCGGTGACGAGGACCTCGGCGATTGGATGATCGCCAACGGTTACGCGATGCCCGCCCGCGACGCGCCGGCATCCTACAGGCGGGCGAGCGACCGGGCCTGGGGGCGTCGTGCCGGCTTGTGGGCCGGAGTGTTCGACGATCCGACGGACTGACGGCAGGGCGGGCGATAGGGCGTATCTGATAGACGAACGGCGCCGCTCTAGGTGCGTGCAGTTGCCATGACGTGCCCGCCGGCGACCGGCGAAATCGCCGTGCGGTCAGGCTGCACGGCGGCCTGACCCATTCGCGATGGCGGGTCGCGGTGCACCACGCGGGGCCCGGGAAACGTCCGCCGCGGGGGCGATCGTCAGTTCGCCGAGGCGGTCCGCGGAGCGGCCTCCTCTCCGGCGACGCGGACGACGTCCCCGCTCGCCAGGAACTCCTGAGGATTGTCGATCAGCCGTTCGGCGGTGGTCACGCCCGCGCGCACCTCGACCTCGTTGCCGAGGTTCCGCCCGAGCGTCACGGGCTTCAGCGCGATCCGGTGGTCGTCGCCCACCTGCGCCACCTGCGTGCCGTTGCGGTCGAACACCAGCGCGGTGGCGGGCACGCGCAACGTCCCCGGGTCCGAGGGCACGTGGAATCGCACCTCCACGAACGCCCCCGGCCAGAGCTTGCCTTCCGGGTTGTCGGCCTGGAGCTCCACGAGACCCTTTCGGGAATCCTCCGCGATGGCGTTCGCGGTCGAGGTCACCTCCGCGTCGAACGCCGCCTCCTGCCCCGGCACGCGCAGGGAGGCCTTCAACCCCGGCTTCATCACGGCGAGGAAGGCCTGCGGCACGTTCACGTAGGCGCGCACCCGGTGGAGATCCGAGACCCGGTAGAGCGGCCGACCCGAGGTTCCCCCCGCCGTGAGCAGGTCGCCGATGTCGACGTTGCGCGCGGTCACGACCCCGTCGAAGGGTGCTCGGACCTCCTTGAACCGCGTCAGTTCCTCCAGGCGCCCGACATTGGCCTGCTGGGCGACGATGTTCGCCTTGGCCACCGACAGGGCCGCCGTGCGCGAGGCCGCGGTGAAGCGGTCGGTGTCGCCGCGCTCCTCGCTCGACCAGCCCTGCGTGACCAGGCGGGCGGTGCGCTTGTTGGTGGCCGCGCTGAGATCGGCGTTCGCCTGAGCCTGGTCGACCGCCGCCTGAAGCTGAACAAGGGTGGCGCGCGCCTCGGCGAGTTGCTGGTCGAGGTCGGGCGCCGAGATCTCGGCCAGGACCTCGTCCTTGCGCACGCGGGCGCCGATATCCCGATGCCAGGCCGTGACGTAGCCGCTGGCGCGGGCATACAGCGTCCCGGTGTAGAAGGCGCTCAGCGACCCGGGCAAGGTGAGGTCCTCGTCCATGGGCCCGCGCCGGGCGTGCACCACCCGAACGGTGGGCACGGCCTGCCGTTCGGTCCAGCTCTCGACCTCTTGCATCCCCTTCGCACGGTCGTTGATGCCGACCCAGGCCAGCGCCGCGGCGCCGATGGCCACGCCCGCCAGCAGCGCGCCGACCCGGCGCCCCGACGGCGTGCGGGGCGACGCGACTGCGGGCTCGGCCCTCGCGTGCGCGGCGTCGTCGGATTTGGCGTGTTGGGTCGGGTGCATGCGGGATCTGCGCTCAGGCCGATGGGGACGAGAGGGGCTGGGGGGAAGCGTCTTCGCGCCGGGCCGCGGCGCGGCGCGGCCGCCCATGCACGATGCCGAAGACCACCGGCACGAAGAACAGGGTCGCGAGCGTGGCGAACAGCAATCCGCCGATCACGGCGCGGCCGAGCGGGGCGTTCTGGCCCGGCTCGATCGCCATCGGCGCCATGCCGATCATCATCGCCAGCGCGGTCATCATCACAGGCCGCAGCCGCGTCGCCCCGGCCGCCAGCGCGGCCTCGATCGCCGTGCGTCCCGCGTCGAGCTGCTCGCGGGCGAAGCTGATGACCAGGATCGAGTTGGCGGTCGCCACGCCCATGCACATGATCGCCCCCGTCAGCGCCGGCACCGAAACGTGGGTGTGCGTGGCGAACAGCATCCACACGATGCCGGCGAGCGCCGCCGGCAGCGCCGTCACGATGACGAACGGGTCGACCCAGGACTGGAAGTTGACGACGATGAGCAGGTAGATGAGCACGATCGCGAAGGCGAGGCCCACGAGCAGCTGCTGGTAGGCCTGCGCCATGGTCACCGCCTGCCCGCGCACCGTGACGGTCGCCCCCTTCGGCAGGTCGGCCCGCGTCGCGTCGATCGCCCCCTGGATGTCCGCGGTGACGCCGCCGAGATCGCGGTCCTGCGTCGTGGCCAGGATGTTGACGGTGGGGGCGATGTTGTAGTCGGTCGCCACCGCGCTGAGCGGCTCGGGGCGGATCGTCGCCAAGCCCCCCAGGAGCTGCTCCGAGCGGGCGGCGGTGATCGGCAGGTTGTTGAGCGCGCCCAGCGTGTCGATCGAATATTGCGGCGTCTGGACGGAGACCGGGTAGGACACGCCGTTGCGCGGGTCGAGCCAGTAGGTCGGAGCGGTCTGCGTGCTGCCCGACAGCGTCGCCTGGAGGCTCGCGGCCGCGTCGCCCTCGGTCAGGCCGACGACCCCGGCGAGCGCGCGATCGAAATCGACCCGCAGCGCCGGGTTGCGCGCCTGCTCCTGGATGCGGGCGTCCGCGACCCCGGCTACGCGGCGGACCCGGGCCAGGAGCATGTTGGCGTAGGCGCGGCCCCCCGCGATGTCGCGGCTGGCCACCTGGACATCCAGCGCGGCGGGGGAGCCGAAGTTCAGGATCTGGCTGACGATGTCGGCGGGCAGGAAGGCGAAGGTCACGCCGGGAAAATCCTGCGGCAGGCGCTCGCGCAGCTGCCGGGTCAGCGCCGCGGTCGATGGGCCGCCCTCGCTGCCGCCACTGGTCTCGTCGAGGGTCACCAGCATGTCGGCGTCGAAGGTGCCGATGGTGCCGCTGTTGCCATAGGAAATGTTGATGCCGCTGATCGGAAGGCCGATGTTGTTGACGACGCTGGCCACCCGTCCCGGCGGAATCAGCGCGCGCAGCCGTCCCTCGACCCGCCCGGTCAGGGCCGTCATCTCCTCGATGCGCGTGCCCGTCGGGGCCCGCAGGTGGATGCGGAGCGCCCCTGCATCCACATCCGGGAAGAAGTCCCGCCCGAGATAGGGGACGAGGCCGAACGACAGGCCGACCACCGCGAGGAAGCCGACGGCGAACGACTTCCGGCGCGACAGCGCCAAGCCGAGCAGCCCGAGATAGGCCTGCCGCAGGGCCTCGAAGCGGTGCTCGAAGCCTCGCTGAAACCGGGCGAAGGGGCCGGGCTTGTTCGCCGGATCCTGCTCGTGGGCGTGCTCGGTCAGCAGGTAGCGCGCCAGCGTCGGCACCAGGGTATAGGTGAGCGCGTAGGACGCGATCATCGCGAACACCACCGCCATCGCCAGCGGCCGGAACAGGAAGCCCGCCACGCCGCCCAGCGCCAGGAGCGGCACGAAGGCGATGCAGATGCAGAACAGGGCGACGGTGGCCGGCGGCATGATCTCCTGCGCCCCGCGGGTGATCGCGGTGACGATGTCCTCGCCGAACTCTTCCATGTGCCGGTTGATGTTCTCGATGGTCACGGTCGCATCGTCGACGAGGATGCCGACGGCCAGCGCGAGCCCGCCGAGCGTCATCACGTTGATGGTCTGCCCGAGCGCCGAGAGCGCGATCAGCGAGCACAGCACGGCGAGCGGGATCGACACGGTGATGATCAGCGTCGAGCGCCAGCTGCCCAGGAAGACCAGGATCATCAGGCCGGTCAGCGCGGCGGCGATGACCCCCTCGCGCACCACCGCCACCACGGACTCGCGCACGAAGCCCGACTGGTCGGCCACGTACTTGAGGTCGACGCCCGTCGGCAGGCCCGCCTGGATGGCGGGCAGGCGCGCCTTGACGTCGGCGATGATGTCCAAGGTCGAGGCGTTGCCGATCTTGAGGATCGACATCAGCACGCCCTTCTTGCCGTCGAGCTGGACGACGTTGGTCTGGGGCGGCGAGCCGTTGCGCACGTGGGCGACGTCGCGCATGAAAACCACGGCGCCGTCCACGACCTTGACCGGCAGGTCGTTGAACGCCTCGATGCTCTTGGGTGAGTCGTTGAGGTCAACGATCCACTCGAAGCTCCCGATCTTCTGGGTGCCCACCGGATTAATCAGGTTCTGCCGGGCCAAGGCCGCGCCGACGTCGGCCGCCGACAGGCCGTGGGCGTGAAGCGCCGACTGGTCGAGATCGATCTGTACCTGGCGCGCGGCGCCGCCGTAGGCGTAGGGCAGCTGCGCCCCGGGGATCGTGGTGAGCTGAGGCCGGATGAAGTTCTGCGCGAGGTCGTTGAGCGCCGTCTGCGAGAGGCTGTCGCTGGACAGGGCGAGCTGGATGATCGGCACGCTCGACGCGTTGTAGGCGAGCATCAGGGGCGGCGTGACGCCCGGCGGCAGCTGCTTGAGCTGCGTCTGCGAGATGGAGGTGACCTGCGCCTGAGCCGCGGTGATGTCGACGCCGGGCTGGAAGTAGATCTTCACGATCCCGTAGCCCGGGACCGATTGCGATTCGATGTGCTCGATGTCGTTGACCGTGGTGGTCAGCGAGCGCTCGAACACCGATACGATGCGTCCCGCCATGTCGTCGGGCTGCAACCCGGTGTACTGCCAGACGACACTGATCACCGGGATGCCGATCCGGGGGAAGATGTCGGTCGGGGTGCGCACGATCGCCATGACCCCGAAGATCAGGATCAGGATCGACATCACGACGAAGGTGTAGGGCCGCAGCAGGGCCAGTCGGACGATCGCCGCCATACCTTGAATTCGCCTCGATCAATCCGTTGGGCGGGGCTCGACGGCCGCGTACAGAAGCATATCGTATCATGCATTCATCGGGCCAGTGCGGCAATTTGATGACGTCACACGCGCGAGGCGACCAGAAACAAGGAGATACAATCCTCTATCGATGGTCAGTGCAGTCATTTCTGCTGTCGTTGACGGCACTGAATACGATTCGTAGCGTACTTTTATGGCACGCCGAGCGATGACTGCGACCTGACGATTTAAGCTGCCGCTGCGGCAACCTGAGCTTTCTCTTGGATGAGGGCGCGGTGGGACTGACCCACACCCGCTTTGAATTCACAGCGGATCTCGGACGACACGGGTGCCGGACCGGCGGCTCATCGTTCGATGCGGTAGACGCCGCGGTCTGGAGCGAGACCGGGCGGACGTTTATTGGTCGATGAGACCGCACCACGGTTTTCGGACGGTGAACGCCATTTCCGCCATCGGAGTTGCTGCCCAACCGGCAGCCGGCCCGGATTGTCGCCCGACATCCCACCCTGTGATGTCCAAAACCAGGCCATCCTCCTGGCGTTGCCCCCCGTCCCGGCTGCCGGATCCGGATGGTCCGGCAGCCGATCGCTTCCAACCCGGCAGCGCTCGCGTCAACGGGGGCTTGGTCCGGGCTGACGTTCCGCCATCGGTCTCCCCCGACCTGGGGCACGGCAACGGCATGCGCTGAACAGCGGCCATCGACGAAGGCTTCTGCGAAAACGCCTTCCTGAACCTCGTCATGGATCACGAGCGCCGCACGCACATCGTCCAGCCTCAGGTAGCCGCCACGCCACCATCCCCAGCCCGACGTGGATCAGGTCGACGCGATCCTGCATGAATACGGCCATAACCGCGCGTCGCAGGCGCTCGCACGGCACCGCGTCGGTCAGTCCGAGCTGGTTCTATCGCCGATCATCGACGTCATTGCCTAAACATCAGGACGGGTCAGCGGCTGGAGTCTTGACGGGGGCTTCCAGAAACGCTGGGCGAAATCACTTGGCGAGGACCTGCTTCGCCGCCGCTCCAAGGGCGCGCACGCCGGAAACTAGGTCTGCGTCGCAGGTATCCTCTGCCCAGTGATGGCTGATACCGCCGATCGATGGGACGAACAGCATGGCGGCCGGCAGGATGCGGGCCACGTTCTGTGCGTCGTGCCCGGCCCCCGAGGGCATCACCTGCCAGCGGCCGGGGCAGACCTGTTCGGCCGCTTCCGAGAGGGCACGCATCAGGTTCGGGTCGCACGGGGCGGGGATCGCCTTCGAGAGGGCCGTGAGCGTGGCGGTGCAACGCTCCCGCCGGTTCGACTCGCGCACCAGCGCTTCGAGGCAAGCCTCCATCCGCTCCAGCACTGGAATCGACACGTCTCGGAACTGGAAGGCCACCTCGGCCCGGCCCGGGATGATGCTGTAGCCGCCGGGATCCAGGGTGATCCGTCCTGTCGTCCAGGTGCTGCGCGGGCCGCCGACCTTCGGAAATTCCCGGTCGGCCGCCGCAAGGAGGCGTACCGCCGAGAGCCCGGCATCCCTGCGCTCGATCATTGTGGTGCCGCCGGCATGGTCCTGGTTGCCTTCGAATAGGATCTGAAACTGCCAGATCGCCACGATGCCGCTGACCACGCCGAGATGCTGGCCGGCGGCTTCGAGCTGCGTGCCCTGCTCGATATGCAGTTCCAGGAAGCCACGGTAGCGGGCGGGATCCAGCTGCATCCGGGAAAGGCCCGCGAGCCCTGCGGATTCGAGGGCCATCCGCAGGGGCGTGCCGTCTGTGCGGTTGCGGGCGGCGTCGATCTCACCCTCCGTCAGATCACCGATCGCCGAGCGGCTTCCCAGGAAGCCGCCGGAAAAGTGCCCCTCCTCGTCGGCGAAGGCGACGACGTCGACGGGCAGCCCGGCCCTCGCCAGCGCCAGCCCGGCGACGACGCCGAGCGCCCCGTCGAGCCAGCCGGCCTCGTTCTGGGTCTCGATGTGGCTGCCGACCAAGAGGTGGGGTCCCGGGCCGCGATGACGACCGAGCACGTTGCCGATGCCGTCGATCGACGCCTCGAGACCGCATTCTTCGAGCCGGGTCATCAGCCAGCGGCGCGCCTGCATATCCTCAAGCGAGAAGGTCGGCCGGTGGACGCCGGTGCGGAACCGGCCGATCTCGCGCAATTCGTACAGGTCGGCCAGAAACGTTTCGGTATCGATCTCGGTCATGCTCGGTCCATGCGAATGATCGCGTTCGGTGGTCATCGCCCCACCCTCTCTCAGAGATCGAGGGTCACGCCGCCCCGAGCACGCGAGACGCATGGCGTCATTCGATCCCGCCGTTTCCCGACCGAGAGAACGACATCGCGATGGATCACCGTACCGTCGCGATAGCCGCACTCGCAAGCGCCACAGACCCCGAGTTCGCACGAGGCGGGCTGAGAGATGCCGTGCTCCCGCAGGACGTCGAGGAGGGAACGATCCGCTGGCACGTGAAGCAGGGCGCCTGTCGATGCGATGTGCGCCTCGAACGGCTCGGGCTTGGAGGTCTCGTCCGAAAGGGCGGCGAAATGCTCGACATGGACCTGCTCCGGCGGCCAGCCCTTCTTGCCAAGAACAGCCTGGACGGCCTCGGTGAGGCGCCGCGGGCCACAAGCGTAGACGTGGGTGTCCGCAGCAGAGCCACCCAGCCGTGTTGGATCGAAGCGCTGTCCTTGATCGGAGAACCAGTGCTGAAGGCGATCACCGCAGACTGCGCGGACAGGTGCGAGAAGGGGCGCGTCGGCCGCGGAGCGTGCGCAGAAATGCAGATCGAAGTCAGCCTCCTCGTCGGCAAGTGTCCGCGCCATGGCGAGGAGCGGCGTTACGCCGATCCCACCTGCAACGAGGATGTGGCGGCGTGCAGCGGGGGCGAGTGGAAAGTTGTTGCGAGGCGCGGAAACGTCAGCAACCGAACCCGCGGTGAGGTTGCCGTGCACCCAGGTCGAACCTCCGCGACCCGCATCCTCGCGCTTGACCGCGATCTCGTATCGGCCGCGCTCGGCAGGATCGCCGCAGAGCGAGTACTGGCGCACGCGGCCGTCGAGGAGCCGCAGATCGATATGGGCACCCGCTGTCCAGGATGGGAGTTCCGGCCGACGCGGATGAACCAGGGTGAGATGCAGGACGTCGGACGTCGTCGCGACGGCCGCCGCAACCTGCAACTTCATGATCAGGCGTGCGCTCACGAGCTAGTCTACCATCTCGATCGTATCGCCGACGCGAATGATGCCGCCTCGCTCGATCCCGCAATTCAGGCCCGAGCGGTTGTACAGCGGCAGATAGACAGGCTGGCCGAGGAGTTCCTCAAGGTACCTGCAGGGGAAGTTCAGCCGTCCGCCGCGCAAGATCACCTCACCGACGCGAAAGCGTCGTCCCACGAGGTGGTTCAGGGGAACGCCGCGGACGGTAAGGTTGCGGCGGTGATCGATGGGCGCCATGTGTATGGGGCCACTCTGCAGGGGCGGGTCGTTTCGGTTGATCGCATCTAGCGCCTCCTGCTCGATCAGAGTCACCTCGCGGGTATCCGGCTTGGGCGAATAGGTGCCGGAACCGAGATAGTAGCGGTCGCCCTCGATGCCGCGTCCGGCCACGCACCGGGCCTCGGTATGCTCCTCCATCTCGTAGCTCGCTGCTGGAGCCGTATGGATGTTGAGCAGGACGCCCTGCCATCCCACGGCTCCGCCGGGGACGCCGACTGCGATCGCGCCGGCCGGGTGCGAGAACGCCTCAACCATGCGGGGAGCCGATGCGTCCGTCATCGGGTGGTCTCCGGCCGGGTCGCGAGGGCGATGGCTTCGATCTCGACCATGGCGTCGCGGGGCAGCCGTGCGACTTCGATCGTCGAGCGCGCCGGGGCATCGCCAGGGAAGTGCTCCGCATAGACGGCATTCATGGCGCTGAAGTCGTTCATGTCCTTCAGAAACACGGTGGTCTTGGCCACGCTCGCCAGACTCGCGCCACCCGCCTCTAGAACCGCTGCGAGATTGGCCAGCGAGGCGCGCGTCTGCGCCGCGATGCCGTCGGGAAATCCACCCGTTTCCGGGTCGATCGGGAGCTGCCCGGAAGCGAAGACCAGATCGCCGACACGGGTCGCCTGGGCGTAGGGACCGGCCGCCGGAGCAGCTTTGTCCGTCTTGATGATCGTCCTATTCATCCATCCTCCTCGAAGCCGACAGGCTCCAGAATCCATCTACGATACTAGAAAATTATCCACTGTGAAGGAGTTGTGGGTGGCGGTTTCCCGCTGTGTCAAAAACCACCCGGGTCCGGCCGCTCAATCGATCTGACGCCGCGCGGTCTCTGGCGAAAGGAACGCGGCAGTCAGGGTCACGCAGGCCAGCACGATCAGGTAGATCGAGATCGGCCAGGTCGCACCGCTGCTCCAGGTCAGTAGGGCTGCGGCGATGAGTGGCGTGAAGCCACCGCTGAGGGCAGCCCCGACCTGAAAGCCGAGCGAGGCACCGCTGTAGCGCAGGCGTGCGTCGAACAGTTCCGACATCCAGGCCGCCCCCGTACCGAACATGATGCCCTGGCCGAAGCTCAGGGCTACCGCGACGGTCAGTGTGATGATGGTCGGGTTTCGGGTGTCGAGAAGCTGAAACAGTGGGAAGGCGAAGACGATCGAGAACAGGCACGCGGCCACGAACAGGGCGCGCCGGCCGAAGCGGTCCGAGAGCCATCCGAAGACCGGGATCGTGAAGAGCTCGATGATGGCCGCGACGAGGATGCCGTTCAGAATGACGCTACGCGGCAGGCCGAGTTGCCCCGTCACGTAGGAAATCGAGAACACCGTGACGATGCTGACATAGGCGATCTCCGACACCTTCAGGCCGACAGCCTTCAGGAAGGTGCGGGGATGCTCGGTGAGGATTTCGACCACCGGGATCTTCGCGACGGCGGCACGCTGCTTCACGCGCTGGAAGGAAGGTGTCTCATGCAGACGAAGCCGGATGAAGAGCCCGACAGCGACGAGGAAGGCGCTGGCCAGGAACGGCAGGCGCCAGCCCCAGCCAAGGAACTCGGCCTCGGGCATGAGCCCGGCCAAGGCGAAGGCTCCGATGGAGAGGATCACGCCCAGGGGATAGCCGAGTTGAACGATGCTCCCGAAGAAGCCGCGCCGATGCGCCGGTACGCTCTCGACCACCATCAGGACCGCACCGCCCCATTCCCCGCCGATCCCGATACCCTGAACCAGCCGAAGGGCGACGAGGAGGATCGGCGCCCAGACGCCGATCTGCGCATAGGTCGGAAGGCAGCCGATCAGGAAGGTGCCGAGGCCCATGATCATGATCGTCAGGGACAGCATGGCCTTGCGGCCGATCCTGTCGCCGAAGTGGCCGAAGACGGCGCCGCCCAAGGGGCGAGCAAGGAAACCGACCGCATAGGAGCCGAAAGCCGCGATGGTCCCGACGACGGGATCAATGCTCGGGAAGAAGAGCTTGTTGAACACCAAGGCACTGGCCGTGCCGTAGATCAGGAAGTCGTACCATTCGACGGTCGTGCCGATCACGCTCGACCAGACGATCTGTCGTTGGTCCGCGCGCGAGCTCTCATTCTGGTCGAGACCGGATTCCGCCTCCATCGCGATCGCCGCACTGGCCATGATGTTCAGCCCTCCACCGACTTGGAGAAATTTCCACTCACGTGGAGGCAATCGGCATGCCAGCTGAGTGTGGATCTTTCGGCGAGGACGCGGCAGGACGGTGGCGCAGGAGCGCGACATCTCGGGCGACGATGCCCGGGGGGCTGCGAGGGTCGGAACACCGGGGCGCGGGGCTCGTGCAAACGTCCCGCTGATCAACTATTCAGGGGCAAAGCTGACCCGCACGGCCATGCTGCCGGGGTACCGGAAGGATGGGAGTGGATGACGGCATGTCGGTGAGGGAGATGGTCGCCCCGGGGCAGAGCGGGACGGAGACGAGTTCTCAGATTTACGTGTCCGAGGAGATCCGTCGCCGCCGCAGGGAGCTTCACCTGTCTCTGGAGGCGCTGGCGACGCGGTCCGGCGTGAGCCGCTCGATGATTTCGAAGATCGAGAGAGCCGAGGCGGTCCCGTCGACTGTCGTGCTCTCGCGCTTGGCCGAGGCGCTCGGGGTGACCTTCTCGCGCCTGATGTCACCCACGACCGAACGTGAGGTGCTGCTGATTCCGGCGCGCCGGCAGCCCGTGCTGCGGGATGACGAGTCGGGCTTCCTACGCCGGTGCCTGTCCCCGGTCCTGCCGGGCCGAGGCATCGATCTGGTGCTGAACACCCTGCCGCCCGGTGGCAGCACAGGCGAGTTTACCGCCCATCGCCCCGGCGTTTCGGAATACATCTACATCCTGCGCGGCCGCCTGCGTGCCGTGATCGGCGATCGGACCGTCGTCGCCGAGACGGGGGATAGCCTGTACTTCGAAGCCGATGCTGGGCACGCCTTCACGAGTCTCGGCAAGGAGCCCTGCGAGTATATCCTGGTGATCGATCCGTCCCGCGCTCGGTAGCGAGCCGGTGTCGGACGCCCGGGTTTTCGCATGCGACGTTTAGGTTCGGCGTAACCGGTCGGCGTGAGCGACAGTCCGTCCGTTTCCTGAAAGCGTGTTGGTGCGGCAGGCCGATGTCGCACCGGACGATACTGCTAGGCGCCCGCCGCCTCCACGGTGGATGAACCGATCCCCGCTCGGTTCAGCGGTGGAGCGACCCGGCAGGTGCCGCCCCATCGGCGCGTTGGGCGTACCATGCGGCCAGACGCATTGCCTCGCAATGGATTTGCCCTCAAGCGAAGCACAGAGCGGCTCGAGTGCGGACGGAGCGCCTCCAACGATGGAAGGCCGTTTTGACATTGCCGTCGTGGGCCTCGGCGCCATGGGTAGCGCAGCCCTCTATCAGTTGAGGCTGCGCGGGGCGAAGGCGGTCGGGATCGATCGCTTCGCCCCGCCGCACACTCTGGGATCGAGCCACGGCGAGAGCCGCATCACCCGTCAGGCCGTCGGCGAGGGCCGCGACTACGTCCCCTTCGTCCTGGCCTCGCACCGGATCTGGCGGGCCCTGGAAGCGGAGACTGGCGAGACGCTGCTGACCGCCTGCGGCGCCCTGGTGATGGGGCCGGGCAGCGGAATCTCCTCCCATCACGGCAAGCCGGATTTCGTCGGACGCTCGATCGACGCCGCGCAAGCCTTTGCGATTCCCCACGAGGTCCTCGACGGGCACGAGGTCGCGCGCCGCTTCCCGCAATTCCGGAATCTCACCGGCGACGAGAAGGCCTATTACGAGCCGGGCGGCGGCTACGTGCGCCCCGAACGCTGCATCGCCGCGCAACTGCGCCGAGCCGGCGAACTCGGCGCAGCAATCCGAACCGGGACGACGGTGCGTTCGATTCTCCAGGAACCGGGCGGGGTCCGCATCGAGACCGACCACGGCGTCGTCCTGGCCGATCAGGTGGTGGTTGCGGCCGGGGCCTGGACCGCGCCTCTTCTCGGCGCACCTTTCACGGACCTGCTTACGGTTAACCGGCAACTCCTGCACTGGTACGCCCTCGACGACGCCTCGGCCTACGGCCCCGGCGCGCCGGTCTTCATCTGGATGCACGGCGCCGGCGACACGGACTACCTCTACGGCTTCCCGCCCCTGCCGGGCGAGGCCCAGGTCAAGGTTGCCACCGAGCAGTACGAGATTGCCACGCCGGCCGAAGCCCTCGATCGCACCGTAAGTTCTGACGAATCCGCCGCCATGTACCAGCATCACGTGGCGGGCCGGCTCGCTGGTGCGACGGCGCGGGTGACCCAGGCCGCCGCTTGCCTCTACACCGTGACGCCCGACCGCGGCTTCATCATCGACCGCCACCCGCGGATGGACCGGGTCCTCGTTGTCTCGGCCTGCTCTGGGCACGGTTTCAAGCACTCGGCGGGGATCGGCGAGGCCGTGGCGAACGAGATGGTTCGGGCCGACGGCCGCATCGATCTCGCGCCGTACTCGCTCGCGCGGTTCGGCTGATCCCCGGAGCGATGGCCTATGGATTGCTTGACTCGGTTTAACCGGAAACGGCAGTCTCCCCGAAAAGCGCTCGTCGAGCCCTGGTCTCCTCTCCGGTGACCCGGATTTACCAAGCACAAGGTATCGTTCCATGCGCAAGCGGACTTCGGCGTTCCTCGGCTCTCGCCTGCTCGCGGCCGCCGCCTTGCTTTCCGCCTCCTCGGCGATCGCGGCGGACGGGATCGAGGCGATCAAGCAACGTGGGACGCTCGTCGTCGGTGTGAAGGCGGATTACCGCCCCTTCGGCTTCCGCGATCCGAGCGGGGCGATCATCGGGTTGGAACCGGACCTCGCCGCCGACGTCGCCAAGCGTCTTGGTGTGAAGCTGGAACTCGTGCCGGTGGTCTCTTCGAACCGGATCGAGTTCCTGCAGCAGGGCAAGGTCGATCTCCTCATCGCCACGCTCTCGGACAAACCGGAGCGACGCCGCGTAGTGCAGGCGATCGACCCGCAATACTATTCTGACTTCGTCAACGTGATGCTGCCGAAGAAGGCCGGCATCACCGACTGGGCGCAGCTCAAGGGAAAGCCTCTCTGCGCCACCTCTGGAGCCTGGTACAACAAGGACGTGGCCCGCTCCTACGGCGCCGAGATCGTCGCCTTCGACGGTTCCGAGAAGCCGCTCTTCGCGCTCAAGCAGGGCAATTGCGTCGGCTACGTCTACGACCAGAGCATGCTGCAGGGTAAGCTTCTCGACGCAGACTGGAAGGCTGACTACGCCTTGCCGCTGAAGGGCATCCTCGACGCCCCCTGGATGATGGCCGTGGCGCTCGGCAACAGCTCGCTGCAGGCCCTTTTGGAGACGACGACCAAGGACTGGATGAAGTCCGGCTTCGTCGTCGAGGAGGAGAAAAAGTGGGGGATCGAGCCGACGGAATACTCGAAGGCGATGCACGAGAAGTACAAGAACGCGACCAACTGAGCCGCGCTTGGCCGTTCGACGGGCCGTCTTGAGGAACACGATGGACGCCGTTCCGAACTGGTTCCGGTCCCTCTACGAGACCACGGGCTTCAACTTCACGGTCTTCTACGACCCCTACGACTGGCATCGCTACGTCAACGGTCTGAAGATCACCCTGCTGCTCACGGTGACGACGATCCTGGTGAGCCTCGTCATCGGCGCCGTGGGGGCATTCATCCAGGGTGGCCCGTCCCGCTTCCTGCGCAGCGTCGTGAACGGCTTCGTCGTCGTGTTCCGCAACACGCCGCCGCTGGTGCAGATCTTTTTCTTCTATTTCGGGCTCGGCACCCTGCTGCCGGCGGCCCGAACCGCCGACGGTTTGCGCGTACCCCTCCTCGACAACGTGCAATGGGCCATCGTCTCGCTGGCCCTGTTCGCCGGGGCCTTCAACGTCGAGATCTTCCGCTCGGGCATCGAGGCGGTGCCGCGCACCACCGTCGAGGCGGCCGAGTCCCTCGGCTACACCCGACGCAAGGCCTACCTCTACGTCGTGCTGCCGCTCGCCCTCCGGGTCTGCCTGCCGGCCCTGAACAACAACCTGATCAACCTCTTGAAGACCACAACCCTGGCCTACGCCATCGCCGTACCCGAGACACTCTACGCGGTGAAGCAGATCTGGTCGGAGTCGCAGAACGTGCTGGAGATGATGATGGTGCTGCTGGCGACCTACGCGGTCCTCGTCGGCGTCCTCGTCTGGATCATGCATTGCTGGGAGCGGGCTCTGCGAATCCCGGGCTACAGCCGGTGAGGCCGCCGCAGACCGCGAGCGACCTGCCGGTGCTGCTGCCGTTCCGGGTCTCGCGCACGCGGGCTCGGTTCGCCGTAGGACCGGTCCGGGCCGGGCTCCTCGGGGCCGGGCTCGCCGGGCTCGTCCTCGTGGCGCCGGCCTTCGCGGAGGGGCCGGACGCGGTGCTGTCGCCGTTCCAGGTCGTCCTGCGCTGGGCGCCGCTGCTGCTGACGGGCTTTGCCTTCAACGTCGCGATCTCGCTCATCGCGATGCTTCTCGGCACGGCCGCGGGCGTCGGGCTGGGGCTCGGCCTCCTGAGCGAGGGCCCGATCCTGCGCCGCATCGCCTGGGCCCTGACGCAGTTCTTCCGCAACGTGCCCTGGCTGGTGCTGCTGTTCTTCGTGATGTTCCTTGTGCCGTTCCAGGTCACGGTGCTCGGCATGCGGGTGCCGCTGCCCGACTGGATCAAGGCGACCGTGGGGTTCGCGCTTCCGGTGATGGCCAACGTCGCCGAGATCGTGCGCGGCGCCGTGCGCTCGGTGCCGGCCACCCAGTGGGAGGCAGCCGAGTCCCTGGCCTTCACCCGGCGCCAGACGCTGTTCCGCATCATCCTGCCTCAATGCCTGAAGCGGATGCTGCCGCCTTGGATGAACGTCTACGCCCTGATTGCCATGGCCACGGTCCAGGCCTCGATCGTGGGCGTCACCGAGATGCTGACGCTGACGGCGCAGGTACACGCGGCGGAAGGAGGCCGGCCGGAGCTGTTCGCGCCCCTCTACGGCTTCGCCCTGCTGTGCTTCTTCCTCTACTGCTACCCGATCGACCGGTTGACCGCGCGCCTCGAGCGGCGCTTCGAGACGGCGTGAGGCCTCGCGTGTCCGATGGTGCGTCCCCGATGCTGAGTGTTCCGCCCGCCGATCTGCCGATCGTGCAGTTGCTCGACGTGCACAAGTCCTTCGGCGAGGCCGAGGTCCTCAAGGGCATCAGCTTCGCCGTGCGCCGGGGTGAGGTCGTCTGCATTATCGGACCGTCGGGTTCGGGCAAGTCGACGCTGATCCGCTGCATCAACGCTCTCGTACCGCTCACCTCCGGCACGATCCGGGTCGATGGGATCGAGGTGGCCGACCCGAAGCTCGACAAGCTCGCCCTGCGGCGCAAGGTCGGCATGGTGTTCCAGCAGTACAACCTGTTTCCGCACAAGACGGCGCTGGAAAACGTCATGATGGCGCCGATCCACGTGCTCGGCCAGGACAGGCGCGAGGTCGAGGTCCGGGCGCACGCCCTCCTCGCCAAGGTCCGGCTCGCCGGCAAGGAAGCGGCCTATCCGGGCGAGATGTCGGGAGGGCAGCAGCAGCGGGTGGCCATCGCCCGCTCGCTCGCGATGCGGCCTGACGTGATGCTGTTCGACGAGGTCACAGCCGCGCTCGACCCGGAGACTGTCAAGGAGGTGCTGGTCACCATTCGCGAACTCGCCGAGGAGGGCATGACTTGCATCCTCGTCACACACGAGATGAACTTCGCCCGCGAGGTCGCCGACCACGTCTACTTCACCGATCGCGGTGTGATCGTCGAGCACGGGCCGCCCGAGTCGCTGTTCGCGTCCGCTGTCGACCCGCGCACACGACGATTCCTATCGCAAGTTCTTTGAGAGCCTATCCGAGTAGAGGCAGACAAACTCGTGGCATCGCCCCCCTACCCGATAGGAAGGTGATCGGCGGCTTGCGGCCCAACCCATCCGTACGAGACGACATCGTGGCTGCCGGAAAGCGGACGTAAGCCTCCGTTGTCGTGGGCGGCAGGAAATGGCCGAAAGCGGAGCGGCATTTTCGGGGCTAGATGGCTGGCATTGCGGGCATCCGGATATTTGTCGCTGACAACGTGCTGATGTGCGAACTTGTCTTCATGGAAATAGAGCATTAGCTTGGACATAGAGCATGATCCTGCGCACACATGATGGCCAGCTCAGGAGCGACGGTACAAATCGACAAATCCTTCCTGTCGCGGCTACGGGTGAGCAGGAAGACGTCCTTGCCAGGCGGCACGGGTCCGAGTTCAGTCATTCTCAACATCGGGTCTCTGCGCCCGATGTAGTGAGGAAGAAGCACAAGTCCGGCTCCGGACCGCGCGGCGATTGATTGTGCGAATCGGTCATACACTTGAGAAGCTAGGCCGCGCGGGAAGTGCCGCGTCACATCCGGCGGCAGGACTTCCGATGGACGCCAGAGTCGTGACCGTCGGCCTGGTGGCACCTCGGCTGTCTCAGACGCTGGATATCGTCGGGCTCGCCGACGCGTTCGCGCAGGGCGGCCAAGGGGCAGGGGCACGCGTGTCGTACGCCGTCACCCTCCTGGGCACCGAGTTCGGGCCGATCACTGCGGCGTCGCGGGTTCGCTAGGCTCTGAATGGTGCCTGCAGCGCTTTCTATCGAGGACGTCGGAGATGATCTTTCTACGCGGTCACCAGCATCCGCGTTTTTATTCAGCTTTGGTGGATTGCTGCCGGCATGCTCTCGAGCGCTTTCCTTTGCGCAAAGCTGGAAATGTCGCGCGGCGGTCCGCTTGGCGCTGTTGATAAGGCGGCGGGGCGCTGATGTGTCAGGGGCGCGGACGGCGAGTGACGGAACGCGGCCAACTTGAAGTTCGCATGGGACGGGTTGGAAGAAGCGGATACGCGCGAAAAGGGCAAATCCCACAGGGGCCCCTACCATATCTTCAGTGGTTCCAGCCGGCCTCTAGATTGTAATCCAATATCCCGTATGTGCGACAAATAGGCAGTTTGATCGAGAAATTAATCTATAATTTACCGCAAGAATTACAATTCAAGTCGAAGAGGTCGTAGACCCTCCGGCTGGGAGTCTGTTGGTGCGCTTGTTCGATAGCTCTTTTCGTGCGCTGTTCGAGGCCATCGACCGCTCGCGCGCCCGCATCGCGTTCGCCCCCGATGGCACGATCCTCGATGCCAATGCGAATTTCCTCGGCCTCGTTGGCTACACGCTGGCGGAGCTGAAAGGCCAGAACCACCGCAAGCTCGTCACGCCGGCAGAGCGCGACGCGCCGGCCTATCACGCGTTCTGGGACGCATTGCGCAAAGGGGAGTCCCAGACCCGCGAGTTCAAGCGCATTGCCAACGATGGTCGTGCGATCTGGATCCAGGCGACCTATAATCCGGTGCTGGACCGCGCCGGCCGCGTTCGCAAGATTGTCAAGTTCGCGTCCGACATCACCTCGCAGGTTCAGCGCGCGATCGACCATGAAGGCCAGCTTGCTGCCCTCAACCGCTCGCAGGCGGTGATCGAGCTCTCTCTCGACGGCACCGTCCTGACGGCCAACGCCAACTTCCTCGCTGCCGTCGGCTACCGGCTCGATGAGATCCGCGGGCAGCGGCACAGCATGTTCGTCGATGCGGACGAACGGACGGGGGAGGCTTATCGCAACTTCTGGGCTGAGCTGGGACGCGGCGAGTTCATGTCGGGCGAGTTCCGGCGGATCGCCAAGGGGGGGCGTGAGGTCTGGATCCAGGCAACATACAATCCGATCCGTGATCGCGATGGGGTTCCGATCAAGGTGGTGAAGTTCGCGACCGACATCACGGCCCAGGTGCACGAGCGGCAGCGTCGCGCCGAAGCGCAGCAGGCGATCGGCACCGATCTCGACGCGATCGGCCAAGCCGTCGAGAACGTCACCCGTCAGACGGCCGAGACCGCCGGCACGGTGGGGCAGGTGTCCAACGACATCCAGTGCGTCGCCTCGGGCGCGGAGGAGTTATCGGCTTCGGTCGGCGAAATCAGCCAGCAGGTGAGCCATGCCGCGCGGATGGCCGCCCAGGCGGTCGAGCAGGCACAGCGCACGGGCAGCATCGTCGCCGGGCTGAGCGGCCAGGCGGCGCAGATCGGCGACGTGGTGACGCTGATCCAGGGCATCGCCGCGCAGACCAACCTCTTGGCCTTGAACGCGACCATCGAAGCAGCGCGCGCCGGCATGGCCGGGAAAGGTTTCGCGGTGGTCGCCTCCGAGGTGAAGGCTTTGGCTGAGCAGACCGCCAAGGCGACCGACCAGATCCGTGGGCAGATCTCCGCCACACAGGCCGCCGCACGCGAAGCCGTGGATGCCATCGGCTCCATCCAGGGAACGATACGCTCGCTCGATGAGGTGTCGGGCGCCATCGCCGCTGCTGTGGAGGAACAGTCCGCCGTGACCCGGGAGATGTCGGGAAGCATGCATACGGCCGCCCACGGGGTGACGACGATCGCCGGAAGCATGGAGGACATTGCCCGGGCAAGCGAGCAAGTCGATCAAGCCACCCGAAAGGTTCGTCAGGCATCACGAGCGGCTGTCTAGAGACGTCGTCCCAGGCGAGGACGAGATGAGCGCTGAGTTCGCTTCTCTTGTCCGATGGTCCAAGCCGACGCGGTCGGTCGTCGGCTCAAGCGCACGTGATACGATCGTGGATGCCGATCAGGAAAACGGATCCACCAACGCAGTGCCGGTTCGCTTGCTGCTCCAAGGCCTACGCGCTCGACGGGAGACATTACGATCGGGCATCGAAAGATTTTGGACGTCTTCGTTGCAGATGCACGCGAGCTTTGGTCCCTCCACCGACGACCTGAAAGACATCTCCGTGCGAGCCCTAGCGGAAGTCGAGCTCCTGATCCGACACGGCAAAACTCTGCTCGGTCCACACCCAAAGGCGCAACCATAAAAAGGCGCGAGTAAAGCCACCGCAGCCAGGTGCGATGGCCACCTCTGATCACCGGACACTTCCGACTCTGATATCACCAGTGAAGTCGACATGCATTCGATTGTGACTTGCGTTCGAGACTTCCACGACGAGCAGCTGTTGCTGTTGGCCGCAGTCGTATGCAGCGTCGGCATCTACGCCTCATCCGCCATCGCCGCTCATGCGGCGCGTTCGGAAGGCGTAGCTCGGCGCAAATGGGGCATCGTCAGTATCGTCGCCGCCGGCTGTCCGTAACCGTGCTGGCGCGCGAGGAGGTGCCCTTCGCCAAGCGCTTCGGCGAGGCGGTGGGCGCAGCGCTGAAGCAGTACCATGCCGACAACGGCGTCACGTTCGAGACCGGCTCCGTCGTCAGGATCACTGGCATCAGTCGTGTCGAAGCTGTCGAGACGAAGGACGGACGGCGCCTCCCGGCCGACATCGTTCTCGTCGGCGCAGGTGCAGATCCGGAAAGCAGCCTGATCGCAGGCGTCGAGCCCGGCGAGGGCGGCGGTCTCGAGGTCGGCGGGGACCTCAAGCTCGCGGACGGCGTCTGGATCGCAGGCGATATCGCCGCTTTCCCGGAGAGGGCGAGCGGCGAGACCGCACGGATCGAGCATTGGCGTCTCGCGCAGCAGCACGGCACCCATGTGGCCCATGCCATCCTCGGCCGAAGCGGCGTGTTCGCAGGTGCTCCATTCTTCTGGAGCAACCAGGGCGACAAGCGGCTCAATTACGGTGGATACGCCAAAGGTTTCGACCGGATCATCGTTCAGGGCGACCCCGCCGCCCTCGACTTCATCGCCTATTACGTCACCGGCGACAGAGTGACCGCCGCCTGCAGCATCGGCCGCAACAGTGCCTTCACCGCCTTCCTGCACTTGCTCGGCCTCGGAAGTCTTCCCTCGGCGGCCGAGATCGAGGCCGGGGCGGACCTGCCCACCCTTGCGCGCGAGGCTGCCTAGCGGCTGTCCGGCAACCGATCGCGAACCGCGGCAAGGTCAGGCGCTAGGTTCAGGGATCAAGCCGCCGGGTCGGCGTGGCGCCGGCCCTCCGTCCTTTCGTGCCGCGCGGACCGCCGCGCCCCCAGGGCATCGGCGGTCGAATGCCGTCCGGCGTTCACGACCGATCGGAATGGGCGAAAAGCCGACATGCGTCGCATTCCGCGCTCACGTCCGGTTTCTCGGGTCTGCGTTCCAAGAGTAGACTTGCGGAAACCTAGCCGCCTCGGACGTTCCGCTCTCGACCCTTCCGGACCCTGGGGAGGTCCGCTTCTCGGTAGCTTGGTGGAGGATGACCTCCGTCCAGGTCGAATGGATTGGGGGTTGATCCGCTTCGGGGAACTCAAGCTATGAAGCGGACCTTCGTTCGGGCAACGACTTTCGGCAGGCAGACTTCGGCGAGGTTTGGCCGGGCGGTCAGACCAGCCGTGCGCCGCCGTCGATGTGGAGGGTCTCGCCGTTCATGAAGCCGTTGCTCATGAGGAAGACGACCGCTGCACCAGCCTCCTCCGCCGTGCCGAGACGACGCTGGGGGAGCTTCTCGGTGAGGGCGGCGACGTAGGCGTCGCGATGCGTGCCCAGCGTATGGGAGAGAAGCGGCGTGTCCGTGGTGCCGGGTGAGAGCGTATTCACGCGTATCGGCGCGAGTTCCAGCGCCAGACCCCGGGCAAAAGCCTCCATCGCGGCCGAGGCGGCGGCGAGCACTGCCGTTCCCTGGGCGCTCGGGCGATCCGCCAGCGCTCCCGAGATGAAGGTCACGGAGCCATCGGAAGCGAGGCGTTCACCGAGCGTCCGTAGGGTATGGACGGCCGCCCAGATCCGCTCGTCGAAGGCGCGCTTCAAGTACTCGACCTCGGCATCCAGGACCTTGCCGGCGACGAAGGTGCCGGCGAGGAGGACGAGGTGGTCCACGTGCGGGATGTCCACGAGGGCCTGTGCGATGGTCTCGGGCTTGGTCACGTCGGCCGCACGCCAGCCATTGAAGCCGTTCTCCGTCGCGACCCGCTCCGCGCCCTCAGGGTTGAACCCGACGACGATGACCTTGGCGCCCGCGGCCTTGGCCTGGATCGCGGAGGCCAAACCGATGCCGGAGGTGCCACCGAAGATGACGACGGTGCGATCTTGAAGGGTGGAAGCCGCAAGCGAGCTGATGTCGTTCATGGTCCTGATCCTCGTGCTCCAGGCGTCGGTCGCCGGGGACCAAAACTTAGATCTTCGCTTTGGGCTTGATAATTCTGCCGCATGGCGGTTCAGTTACGCCATGACGGCACAAATTGGGCTCGACCGGCTCACCGGCCTCATCGCATTCGCTCGTGCCGGCTCGCTGGGGAGCTATACCGCGGCAGCGCGCGCGCTCTCGATCTCGCCCTCCGCGGTGAGCAAAAGCGTCCAGCGCCTAGAGCAGCATCTTGGTCTGCGCCTCTTCCACCGAACCACCCGGTCGCTCACGCTCACTTCGGAAGGACGCGACCTGCACGAGCGAGCGCTTCGCCTGCTACGCGATGCCGAGGAGATCGAGCAGATGGCGGTGGCGGCCCGCTCGGAACCGGCCGGGACCTTGAAGGTCACGGCGCCGTTGCCGGTAGGGCTGCACCTGATTGCTCCGGCACTGCCCCGTTTCCGTGAGCGCTACCCGAAGCTGATGGTGGACCTGCGCCTCGGCGATGGCTTTGCCGACCTGATCGCGGACGGCATCGACGTCGCCATCCGCGTCGGGGATCTCGGAGACAGCCGACTGATCGCTCGAACGCTGGCGCCACACCGTGTCTGCGCATTCGCATCCCCGGCCTATTTGGTCCGGCGCGGAACCCCACGGCATCCGGACGAACTCGTGGACCACGACTGCGTGAACTTTCGCTTCCAGAGCACTGGCCAAGCGCTACGCTGGCCTTTTCGAGCCGGGGATCGCATTCTGGAGATCGTACCCAACGCCGGCATCGTCACCGACAACAGCGACGCCGTTGCATTCGCTCTCGTCGCGGGTGGCGGCATCAGCATCTCGCCGACCTATCTGGCGGCTCCCTTCGTCGAACGCGGCGAACTCATCCCGATCCTGCATGAGTATTCCGTGGACCGCCACGCAATGATCGCCCTGTGGCCAGAGAGCCGCCGGGGCAATCCAAACGTGAAGGCGTTCCTGACCTTCCTCGGCGAAATCTTTCGAACCCCGGCGCCCTGGGACGTGACAGTGGCAGCTCATGTGGGCCGCATGTCCCAGGATCGTGTTGGTAAGCCCGTCTAAGCTCGATGGCGACCGAGCTCGAAGGCTGACGGCAAGGCCATCGCGCTCGATAGCGATCCACTTGCGGGGAGCCTTCGCCGGACACGAAGCGACCGGCTCGAGTCGCTGACGGAACGTCTTCTTCCGGAAGCAAGATCAAGGTTCGGTTGCCTCTTCATGAAGCATCACGGGGTGATGGTCCTGGGGCCGACCATCGCGGAAGCCTGGGACGACCTCTACGATCTCGAGCGGGCTGCCGAGGTGCAGACCCTGGCGCTCTCGACCGGGCGCCAGGTCATTCCCGTGGATCCCGCGATCGCCGAAGCCACGGCCCGCCAGATGCGCGCCGGCGATCCCGAATCCGCCCGCCTGCCCCTGTCCGCGATCCGGAGAATCCTGGATCGCGAGGAGCCGGCGTACCGGGACTGACGCGGCGGAAGGAACGAAGGCACGGCCGGCGGCGGATCCATCCGTCCCAAGTGCCGGGGCAGCCCGATGGGAGTTGCGCTGTCCGACAGAGGCGCCGACACGGTCCGCTGGCTCGAAGCACGGGAGGCCGCGATGCTGGCCCTGCTCGCGGTTCTCGTGAACATCGATTCCAATTCCTACGAGGAGGCCGGCGTCGATGCCGTCGCTGCCCGGATCGGTGGGTTCTCGCCGAGCATGGTGTGTCCGTCGCCACGATCCCGATCGCAGGATACGGCGATGCGCTGAAGGCCCACGTGGCCGGGCGCGGAGCCGCCAATCGGCCGGCGGTGCTGATGGGGCACCGCGACACGGTGTTCTCGACCGGCGAGGCCGCGCGGCGGCCGTTCCGGGTCTCGAATGGTCGCGCCTACGGCCCGGGCGTCGCCCACATGAAGGCCGGGCTCGCGATGAACGCCTTCCGCCTCGCCGCCTTCCAACGGGTGGGCGGGGCACCGTCTCCGCTCGTCGGCCTGTTCACCAGCGACGAGGAGACCGCGTCGCCGGCCTGCCGCCCGATCATCGAGGAGACGACGCGCGGCGCGCGCGCGGTGCTGAATTCGGAGCCGGGGCGTCCGTCGGGCGATGTGGTGACGGGCCGCAAGGGCGGCGTGTTCATGGCGTCGACGGTGCATGGCAAGGCTGTCCATTCCGGCGCCGACGCCGCGGGCGGGACCAGCGCCATCGGCGAACTCGCCCACAAGACGATCGCGCTGCATGCGATCACCGACCTCGAACGCGGCACCACCGTGAACGTCGGACTCGTCTCGGGCGGCCAGTCGGTCAACACGGTCGCGCCGCTCGCCACCTGCGAGATTACCTGCGCTACGTCCGCCCGGAGGATCGCGAAGCAGCCATGGCACGCATCGCGGCGATCGTAACCGAGGCCATGCTTCCCGGCGCCTCGGCCGCTTTGACGATCCGCGGGGAATTCCTGCCGCTGCAGGATGCGGCCTCGCGCGCCCTGTTCGAGGCCTATGCCGGAGCGAGCGTGCGCTACGGCGCGACGGTCTCGGGCGCGTTCACGGGCGGCTGCGCCGATTCCGGATTCACCGCCAGCGTCGGCTGCCCGACTCACTGTGCGGTCGGACCCGTCGGCGGCCGGGCCCATTCCCCGGAGGAGTACCGGGAGGTGGAGAGCCTCGTCCCGCGTGCCCGCGCGCTGGCCGTGACGATCATGGAAGCTTAGCGGCCGCGCCTGTCGGGCCGGCGATCGGCCGGCCTGGACTACCCAAGATCGAGGTGGCCTCGCCGATGATCGTGGCCCGCCACGGCGCGCCTCAGGAGTCCGACCAGAAGATCCTGATCCTTAGGGGCGAGCGCCGAGATCGTCAGGGCATGGGCCTCGTGGGCGGCGTGCTCCATCGCCGCATGGAGCGCTTTGCCCTCCGCGGTGATGCGACAGACCTGCGCCCGGCGATCCGCCAAGGAGGTCGAACGGCTGACCAGCCCGCGGATGGCGAGCCGCTTCAACGCGCCCGTCGTGGTCGTGCGGTCAAGCGCGACGGCGTTGGCCAGCGTCGTCTGGTCGGCCTCCTCGAGATCCCGCAGAAGCGACAGCAGGCTGTATTGCAGCGGTGTGATCCGAAACGCAGCGCAGCGCTCGGAAAACAGGCTCACGTGGATCTGGTGGAGGCGCCGCGCGAGGAAGCCGGGGCGCTCGGTCAGCGGCCAGGCGCGTGCGGCGGCCGCCGCGGCATCCGTCTCCTCGTGGTCGCCGGCCCTGTCGTCGGCAATCCTGTCGTCCATCGCAATCCATCCTCCGAACCAGTCTGGCACGCGGACTGCATACCGACAATTACGAAGCACACTTCGCTTTTCGATACATCAGAGCGTCGGCCCGACCGGCGCTCCGACGATGAGGCAGTCCCATGGACGATCCCCGTTTCGATCTGCTCCTGCGCGGCGGACGCATGATCTGCCCGGTCTCCGGCATCGACGGCATCCGCGACGTGGCGATCCGAGACGGGCGCATCGCGGCGGTCGCTGAGTCCGTCGTCCCGTCGGCAGCGACCGAGGTGATCGACGTCTCCGGCAAGTTGGTGCTGCCGGGCATGATCGACACCCACGGCCACGTCTACCAGTACGTCACCGGCCGCTTCGGTTTGCCGCCCGACATGGTCGGCGTGCGCTCCGGCGTGACCACGGTGATCGATCAGGGCGGCCCCTCCTGCATGACACTGCCGGGCTTCCGCCACTTCGTCGCGGAGAAAGCCGAGACGCGGGTCTACGCCTTCCTCTCCGCCTACCTCGTGGGCGGCCTCGAAGGGCACTTCTACCCGAACCTCTACAGCCCCGACGGCGTCGACATCGAGGCGACGGTCAAGTCGGCCACCGAGAACCGCGACCTCGTGCGCGGCATCAAGGGCCATGCCGAGATCGGGGGGTTCGCCCGCTGGGGCATCAAGGTCATGGAGATGGCCGCCGAGATCAGCCGCCGCTCCGACCTGCCGCTCTACGTGCATTTCGGTCAGCTCTGGGGCCTGCCCGAGAGCGGTGCCAATGGCGAGGATGCCAATACCATCATGGAGCGGGTGATCCCGCTGCTGCGCCCCGGCGACTTTCTCGCCCACCCCTTCACCCGGCATCCGGGCGGCTTCATCAACGAGGACGGCGTCGTCCACCCGATCATCCGCGCGGCAATGGATGCGGGCCTGCGGGTCGACGTCGGCCATGGCAGCCACTTCTCCTACCGGGTCGCCCGCGCCTCCCTGCCGGCGGGCGTGATGCCCTACACCCTCGGTGCCGACATGCACGGCTACAACACCGAGGTGCCGAAGCCCGCCGGCACCCCCGACGAGCACCACGACGACGAGAACCATCCCTTCCTCGGTCAGGCGCGCTTCAGCCTGACCCAAGCGATGAGCTCGATGATGGCACTCGGCCTCTCCCTGGAGCAGGTCGTGCCGATGGTGACCTCGCACCCGGCGGAGATGCTGGGCCTGTCCGACCGGATCGGCGCGCTGACACCGGGATTCGCCGCCGACGTGTCGGTGCTCCACGACCATCGCGGCCGCTTTCTCCTGCGCGACAACGAGGACACGCAGGTCATCGCACAGCGCTTGCTCCAGCCGGCCTTCTGCCTGCGCGCGGGCAAGCGCTTCGACGCGGATTCACCGATCCTGCCGCAGGCGATCGCGGCGTGACGGCGCGCCCGATCCTCGGTGAGGGCGTCGGCGCCCGCCTGCCGCGCAAGGAGGACGACCGCCTGATGCGCGGGCGCGGCCAGTATGTCGGCGACATCCGCATGCCGAAGATGCAGGACGTAGCCTTCGTACGAAGCCCCCTGGCGCATGCCCGCATCCGGGCGATCCACGTGCCGGAGGGCTATCGCGACCGGGTGTTCACCGCGGCCGATCTCGACGGCGTGCAGCCGATCCGCGCGGTCTCGGGGCTGCCGGGCTTCAAGGTCTCGGAGCAGCCGGTGCTGGCCACGGGCAAGGTGCGGCAAGTCGGCGAGCTGCTGGCGTTCTGCGTCGCGCCGACGCGGGCCGAGGCCGAGGACATCGCCGCCTCGGTCGTCCTCGACCTGGAGGAGCTTCCGGCCGTCCATGACATGCTCGCCGCCCGCGAACCAGCTTCGGCGCTCGTCCACGAGCACTGGGGCGACAACGTCTTCCTGGAGACGCAGGTCGACGTGAACTTCGCCGCTGCGCTCGATGCGCCGATCCAGGTCTCGCGCACGATCTCCACCGCCCGCCAGTGCATGGCTCCGCTCGAGGGGCGCGGCGCGGTGGTGCATCTCGATCATCGCATGGACCAGCTCGTGGTCCACTCCGCCAGCCAGATGCCGCACATCGTGCGCAACGGCCTTAGCGAGTGCCTCGGGATCGAGCAGGGCCGCATCCGCATCGTCGCGCCCGATGTCGGCGGCGGCTTCGGCTACAAGGGCATTCTGCTCGCGGAGGAGATCTGCCTCGCATGGCTCGCCTTGCGCTGCGGCCATCCTGTGCGCTGGCTGGAGGACCGGCGCGAGCACCTCACCGCCAACGCCAATTGCCGCGAGCACCATTACCGCATCACCGCCTATGCCGACCGCGACGGAACGCTTCGCGGCATCGACTGCGAGGCCACCGTCGATTCCGGCGCGTACTCCGCCTATCCGTTCTCGGCCTGCCTGGAGGCGGCGCAGGTCGCGAGCATCCTGCCCGGCCCCTACGACTTCCCGAGCTACCGCTGCCGCACGTGGTCGGTGGCGACGAACAAGTGCCCGATCCTGCCCTATCGCGGGGTGGCGCGCACCGGCGTCTGCTTCGCGCTGGAACTCGTCCTTGACGCGGTGGCCCGCGAAGCCGGCATCGAGCCGTGGGTGGTGCGCGCGAAGAACCTCGTGCGGCCCGAGCAGATGCCTTTCGACAACATCACGAACAAGCACTTCGACAGCGGCGACTATCCGCAGGCGCTCGCCCGCGCGCTCGACGCCGTCGATCTGCCGGCCCTGCGCGCCCGGCAGGCCGCGGGCGAGGCGGACGGGCGCCGGGTCGGCCTCGGCCTGTCGATCTACTGCGAGCAGGCGGCGCACGGCACCTCGGTCTATTCGGGCTGGGGCATTCCGATGGTGCCGGGCCACGAGCAAGCCGGCGCCCGACTGACCCCGGACGGGGGCCTCGAACTGCGCATCGGCGCCCATTCCCACGGCCAGGGCCTCGAGACGACGCTCGCCCAGGTCGCCCACGAGATCCTGGGCGTGCCCGTCGCGAGAACCCGTCTCGTCCACGGCGACACCGCGATGACGCCCTATTCCACCGGCTCCTGGGGTTCGCGGGTGATGGTGATGGCTGGCGGCGCGGTGGCCACCGCCTGCCGGGAACTGGCCGACCGGGCGCTCGCCATCGGCGCGCACCTGCTCCAGGCCGAGCCTGTGAATTGTAGGTTCGCGGCCGGACGGGTGATCGGCCCGACGGGCGACGTGTCGCTCGAAGAGATCGCCCGCACCTGGTACCGGCGGCCGCAGGATCTCGCGCCCGACGTGAACCCGGGCGGCCTTGAGGTTACCGCCGGCTACAAGCCACAGCGCGATTCCGGCACCTTCTCCTACGCCGCGCACGCGGTGGTGGTCGCCGTCGATCCAGACCTCGGCGCGGTCGAGATCTTGGACTATGTCATCGTCGAGGATGGCGGCGTGCTGGTGAACCCGCTGGTGGTCGACGGCCAGATCTGCGGCGGGCTCGCGCAAGGCATCGGCACAGCGCTCTACGAGGAGATGGCCTTCGACGACCGCGGTCAGCCCCTCGCCTCGACCTTCGCGGACTATCTCCTGCCCGGCGCCGCCGAGGTGCCCGATCCCCGGATCGACCACATGGAGATGCCCTCCCCCTACACGCAATTCGGCGTGAAAGGCATCGGCGAGGGCGGCGCCATCGCGCCGCCTGCGGCACTCGCCAACGCGATCAACGATGCGCTCGGGCCGCTGGGCGTCGAGATGCTGCGGTCGCCGATGAGCCAGCGCCGCATCGTCGAAGCCGTGCTCGCCGCCCGCCATCGGACGGCCGTCGGCGCAAGGGCCGCCGCATGAAGGCCGCCCGCTTCGCCTACGAACGTCCCGCAGACCTCGCTGCGCTCCTCGAGCGGCTCGCCGAGGCCGACGGCTCGGTCAAGCTGATCGCCGGCGGCCAGTCTCTCGGGCCGATGCTGAACCTGCGGCTCGTCGAGCCCGACCGGGTCTTCGACGTGACCGGTGTTCCCGAGTTGCGGCGGGCGAACCTCGACGGCACGACCCTGGTGCTTGGCGCGTGCGTCACGCACGCCGACATCGAGGACGGACGGGTGCCGGACGTGACCGGCGGCGCCATGGCGCGCGTCGCCTCTGCCATCGCCTATCGTCCCGTGCGCAACCGCGGCACCGTCGGCGGCAGCCTCGTCCACGCCGACCCCGCCGCCGACTGGGTCACGGCGCTGATCGCGCTTCGGGCCGAGGTCGAGCTGGTCTCGCGGTCCGGGCGCAGGCGCCTCGCCCTCGACGCCTTCGTCCGCGGCGCCCTCGACGTGGCTCTGGAGCCCGGCGAGATGCTGGTCGCCGTGCGGATCCCCGCGATCCCGCAAGGCTCCGCCTGGGGCTACGTCAAGCACTGTTCGAAGATCGGCGAGTTCGCCCACGCCATCGGCGCCGTCCTGATCGACCGACAAGCCGGACATGGACGGGTGGTGATCGGCGCGATCGAGCGGGCGCCGCTCCTGCTGGCCGACGCCCGCCCGCTCTTCGGCGGCCGCATCGGCGCGGATTTCTCGGACCGCTTCGATGCGAGGGCGGCCGACGACGCCCTGCGAGAGGCGGGTATGTCCGAGGCGATCGACCGCCACGTCCACGTCACCGTGCTCGCCCGCGCCGTGGCGCAGGCGGCACGTCCCGCACCCGTACGCCTGACGGAGGCCGCATGAGCACGGCGGCGCTTGCCCGCGACGACCGGATGCCGCTAGCGCTCACGGTGAACGGCCGTGCCGTTCGCACCGAGGCCGAGCCGCGCACGCACCTGGCCGATCTACTGCGCGACACCCTCGACCTCACCGGTACCCATCTCGGCTGCGAGCACGGCGTTTGCGGCGCCTGCACGGTGCTGCTCGACGGCGAGCCGGCCCGCGCTTGCCTGACCCTCGGCGGCGCCTGCGAAGGCAGCGTCGTCACCACCATCGAGGGCCTCGACGACGATCCGATCGCCGCCGAACTGCGCGCCGCGTTCAACCGCGAACACGCGCTTCAGTGCGGCTACTGCACCCCCGGGATGCTGGTCGCCGCCCGCGACCTCGTCATCCGCCTGCCCGAGCCCGACGAGCGGCGCATCCGCGCCGGGCTTTCGGGCAACCTCTGCCGCTGCACCGGCTACGCCGGCATCGTCCGGGCCGTGCGCGCGGTAATCGCCGAGCGCCGGGCGAGGGGCATTCCCGCCGCGGCGCATGGCGGGGCGGATGCCGTGCGCACGCTCGGGCCTGTCGGCGCCAGGACCGGGACGACCGCCGCCGCAGGGGCGACGACCGCCGCCGCCCGCCCATCGGTCGCGGCACCCGCCGCGATCCTCGATGTCGCGGACGACTTCGAGCCCGCGCATGGCTTCGCGCAGACCTTCGCAGTCGCCCATGCCCCCGAGGCTGTGTTCGCCCTGTTCGGGGATGTGGAGGCCGTCGCCGCCTGCTTGCCGGGCGCCATACTGTTGGGCACGCCGCGGCCGGATGCGGTGGAGGGCGCGCTTCAAGTACGGATCGGGCCGATCACAGCGCGCTTCGCGGGTCGGGCGCGGATCTGGCGCGACGTGCCCGCCCGCACCGGCCGGATCCTGGGGGCGGGCAGCGACGCGGGTGGACGCTCCGCCACCGAGGGCGAGATCCGGTATCGGGTGGAACCCGGCGAGGCCCCCGGCACGGCGCGGGTGGTGCTCGCTGTCGGCTACACCCTGAAGGGGCCGCTGGCGCAGTTTGGCCGCCCCGGGCTCGTGCGCGACCTTGCGGGGCGGCTCACGGCCGACTTCGCGCGCAACCTTGAGGCCCGGCTGTCCGGCGCGGCGCCCGCACCGCCGGCCGACCTCCATCCGATCCGCCTGATCCTCGGCCTGCTGCTCGATCCGCTGCGCCAGCGGTTCGCCGCGTGGCGCGGGCCGCGGCCCTGACCTTCGCCAATCGCCCCATGACGTCCCGGAGATCGACATGACCCGCAAGACCCTCGCGCCCGCCCTGACACACGCCCTGGCCCTGTCGCTGGTCCTCGCATCGAGCACGGCCTACGCGCAGGCGATCCGCATCGGTGTCAACGAGCCGCTCACCGGAGCGTTCGCGGCATCCGGCACCTACGTAGTCAACGGCGCGAAGATCGCAGCCGACGAGATCAACGCCAAGGGCGGCGTGCTCGGGCGCAAGATCGAACTTGTGATCGAGGACAACAAGAGCAACCCCACCGAGGCCGCGGCAGTGGCCGAGAAGCTGATCACCAGCGATAAGACCCCGGTGCTGATGGGCGCTTGGGGCTCCAGCCTGACGCTGGCCGTGATGCCCAAGCTCGCCGACTACGAGACGGCGATGCTGGTGGAGACCTCTTCGTCCGGCAAGATCACCACGTCCGGCAACCCGTACGTCTTTCGCATCTCGCCGCCCTCGTCCCTGGAGGCCGAGACGTTTGCGCCGATGGTCGCCAAGCTTGGGCTGAAGAAGGTCGACTTCCTCATCCTGAACAACGATTTCGGCCGTGGGGCCGCGGCCGATTTCGGCACGATGATCAAGGGCAAGGGCGTCGCCGTCGGACTCGTCGAGACCATGGATCAGGGGGCGCAGGACATGAGTGCCCAGCTGTCCAAGCTGAAGGCCTCCGACAGCGATACCATCATGATCACCAGCGCCGTCGACCAACTGGTGCTGATCTTCAAGCAGATGGCCGCGCTCGGCCTCAAGAAGCGGGTCATCACCACCGGCGGATCGCAGAACCCGGACCAGATCATCGCACAGGCCGGCAGCGCTGCGGACGGCACAATGCACCTGACGACCTTCCTGCCCTGGTTCCCCGAGAAGACCCCGAACCCGCAGGCCACCGCCTACTTCATCGGCGAATGGAACAAGCGCGGCTTCCAGTTCGCCGGCGTCACCGAGAGTTTTCGCGGGTACGACGGCATCCGGGCGATCGCGCAGGCGATCGAGAAGGCGGGGTCCGCCGATCCCGCCGCGATCACCAAGGCGTTCTGGTCGGTCAACTTCACCGGGCTCAACGGCCCGATCCGCTTCATCAAGGCCGGCCCCGCCGGCAAGGAGAGCGGGCAGAGCAAGCCCGACGTCTACCTGATCGAGATCCGGGACGGGAAGGTCGCGGTTCCGACCCTCTGACGCCGCCAGCCCGATCGATCCCGGCCGGCACCGAGCCCGGCCGGGCCCGCCCGCGACGGACAGGGATTGCCCGATGGCAGAATTCTACCAGCACCTCCTCAACACCCTGGTCCTCGGGGGCACCTATGCGCTCCTCGGGATCGGGCTGACGCTGATCTTCGGGATCATGAACGTCGTGAACTTCACCCACGGGGCGCTCTACACGGTGGGGGCCTACCTCACCTACCTCGCGGTGGCCGCGCTCGGACTGAACTTCTTCCTGGCGCTGCCGGCGGCGATCCTCGGGGGCCTCGTCCTCGGGGCCGCGATCGAGCTCGTGCTGCTGCGGCCGTTGCGCGGCTCCGACATCGACACGACGATGCTGGTGATGATCGGGGCCGGCATCGTGCTGCAATCGGGAACGCTCTGGCTGTTCGGCGGCGTCGCCAAGGCGATCCCGACGCCGTTTCCAGAGGCACCGCTTCAGATCGGGCCGGTTTCCGTCTCATGGCTCCGCCTGTTCGTCCTCGGCACGGCGCTGACGCTGATCGTGCTCACCTACGTCCTGATCAACCGCACCCGGCTCGGCCTCGCCATGCGAGCGGCCTTCCAGGACCACGACACCGCCGCCCTGATGGGGGTCAACGTGCGGCTGATCTACACCGCGACCTTCGCCATAGGGTCGAGCCTCGCTGCCGCCGCGGGCGCGCTCCTCGGCCCCGTCTACGTGGTGTTTCCGCAGATGGGCGGGATGGCCGAGTTGAAGGCCTTCGCCATCGTCATCCTCGGCGGCCTCGGCAACATCACCGGCGCCGCGATCGGCGGCTTCATCCTGGCGCTCGCCGAGGAACTCGGCGCCGGCTACATCTCCTCGGGCTATCGCGACGCGATGGGCTTCCTGATCATCATCGCGGTGCTTGTGTTCAAGCCGACCGGGCTGTTCGCCAAGGCGGAGCGCATCGGATGACCCGGCTCGCCCCCCTCGCCGTTCTTGCGGGCCTCGGCCTGCTGCCGCTGGCGCTCGGCACCAACCCGTATCTCCTCAACGCGATGATCACGACCGGCATCCTGATCATCGCGGCCATGAGCCTGAACCTGCTGCTCGGCTTCACCGGGCAGCTCAGCCTCGGGCACATCGCGTTCTTCGGCATCGGCGCCTACGTCAGTGCCCTGACGAGCCTCGGGTTCGACGTCGACCTCGGCTTCGGCCTGCGCGTCGTGCACGCGCCCTGGCCGGCGGCGATCGGCTTTCCCCTGGCGATCCTGGCGGCGGGCGCGTGCGGCTGGCTCGTGGGGCGGCTGTCGTTCCGGGTGCGCGGCGCCTACTTCGTCATCGTCACGATCTCGTTCGCCGAAGTCGTGCGGCTCGTAGCGCTGAACTGGGTCGAGCTGACCCAGGGGCCGCTTGCGCTTACCGGCATCCCGGCCTTCACCCTCGGCCTGCCGGGGCTCGGCACCTGGACCCTGAAGACCAAGCTGCAGAACTACTATCTTGTCCTCTCGGTCGGTACGCTCTGCTACCTGATCGTCGCCCGCCTCGTCGGCTCGCGCTTCGGCCGGGCGATGCGCGGGCTCAAGGAGAACGAGTCGCTCGCGCTCTCGGTCGGCATCGACGCGACCCGCACGCTCACCATCGCCGCGGTGATCTCGGCGGGAATGGCGGGCGCCGCCGGCAGCCTCTACGCGCACTATCTGCGCATCATCGACCCGGACGTGTTCCAGTTCTCCACCACCGTCACGATGGTGATCATGGTGGTCGGCGGCGGCAAGGGCACCCTGCTCGGGCCGATCATTGGTGGAGTGATCTTCGGGATGCTGCCGGTGGCGCTCCGCCCCGTGATGGCGCCGGAAGCGCAGTGGATGGTCTACGGCCTCGTCCTCATCGCGATCCTGTTCGTGGTGCCGAAGGGCATCGTGCCGGGACTGGCCGGTCTCGTCCGCCGGCGCGCCGGGCCGGCCCCCGCCCCGCTCGCCGCCGAGGTGCACCCATGAGCGCGCCGCTCCTGGCGATCGACCATGTCGGGGTGCGCTTCGGGGGCCTCGTGGCCATCGCCGACCTGCACTTCGACGTCCCTCCGGGCGAGATCGTCAGCCTGATCGGCCCGAACGGGGCCGGGAAGACCACTGCCTTCAACGTGATGACCGGCTTCCTGAAGCCGAGCCGCGGGCAGGTGCGCTTCCGCGGCACCCCGCTCGGCGGCCTCCAGCCCCACGAGATCGTCCGGCTCGGGCTCGCGCGCACGTTCCAGCGCACCAGCGTGTTTCCCGACGACACCGTGTTCGACAACGTGATGATCGGCCTGCACCGACGTGGGGCGTCCGGGGACCATCCGAGGCTGCTCGACACCCTGCTCGGGCGAGACGGCGCCGCGGAGCGGGCCTCGCGGGGGCGGGCACTCGAACTGCTCGATCGGGTCGGCCTCGCCGCGCGCGCCGGCGAGAAGGCGGGCGCGCTCGCCTATGGCGAGCAGCGCCTCGTCGGCGTGGCGTTGGCGCTAGCCAGCAACCCGACGATGCTGCTCCTCGACGAGCCGGTCTCGGGCATGAACGCCTCCGAGACCCAGGTCTTCGTCCGCCTGATCCGCGGCATCCGCGACGACGGCATCACGATCCTGCTGGTGGAACACGACATGCCGATGGTCATGGCGGTCTCCGACCGCATCGCCGTGCTGAACCACGGACGCCTGATCGCGCAAGGGCCGCCGGCGGCGATCCGCACCGATCCGGCGGTGATCGAAGCCTATCTCGGCCAGGGCAGTGCGGCCCGCGAGGCCGCCCACCGAGCCGCCGCGGTACGGGAGACGAGCGATGCTTGAGATCCGCGACCTCGTCTGCGGCTACGGACACGTGACGGCGCTGAAAGGTCTCACGATCGAGGTCCGGGCTGGGCAGCTCGTGGCACTGGTCGGCGCCAACGGGGCCGGCAAGTCGACGACGTTGCGCGCCATCTCGGGCCTCGTCCCCGCCCGCTCGGGTTCGATCCGCCTGGAGGGCCGCGACATCACCGGAGCCGACCCGCGCCGCGTGCTCGGCCATGGGATCGCGCATTGCCCCGAGGGGCGCCGGGTCTTCCCGCAGATGAGCGTCGCCGAGAACCTCGCGATGGGTGCCTATCTCCGGCGAGACAAGGCCGGCATCGCCGCCGACCTCGCCCGGATCTACGGCGAGTTCCCGCGTCTCGCCGAGCGCCGGGCGCAGGCGGCCGGAACCCTTTCGGGGGGCGAGCAGCAGATGCTGGCGATCGGCCGGGCGCTGATGGCGCGGCCCAAGCTCGTCCTGTTCGACGAACCGTCCCTGGGGCTCGCCCCCAACATCGTCGAGCGGATGTTCTCGGTGATCCGCGCGATCTGCGATGCCGGGACGACGGTCCTGCTCGTTGAGCAGAACGCCTTCGCGGCCTTGGAACTCTGCGACTACGCCTACTTGTTGGAGACCGGCCGCATCGTGCTCGCGGGCAAGGGCGCCGACCTGATCGCCGATCCGCACGTTCGCGACGCCTACCTCGGTGGCTGACCCGGAGCGGCCCGTGCGGTTGCACCTCGGTCCTCTCGACATCCTCGACGGGCCGGCGCCGACGCCGATTCTCGTGCGGGGGCATCACCTGATCCTCATGCGGGACGGCGAAAGGCTCGTCGCGGCGGAGCGGGCTTGCCCTCACGAAGGCGCCGACCTGTCGCTCGGGCGCTGCGCGGCGGGCCGGATCCATTGTCCGAGGCACTTGGCCTCCTTCGACCTCAGGTCGGGAAAGGTCTCTCCGGGCTGGTCTTTCCGTGCGCTTCGCCTCTATCGCGTAGATCAGTCACTTGATGGATTCTGGATAACTATCGATCCGACCTGAAGCATGGAATGAACGACGCGAATCCATCGAAATGGAAAACGCGCCGGACGGTCAGGGCAGCCTCGGCCTTCAATCGCGCAGGCGTTCCGCGAGATGCCGTCGTTGCGCCCGATGCTTTCGACACGCCCGCCGACGCCCAGGCTTGGAATGAAGCATCCCTTACGGCGGCGGGCCCGCGAGCGATCCGGCGGCATGATGGCGACGTGGGCCGCGACTGCCTCGTGGGGGTCGATCAATGTCGATATGCCGAGCCGTCGTCCGATGCCGGCGTGAACGACGCTTGAGCCGTTCGGTCCCACGGCGCCGTCAATGGCGGCAGCCCCCACCCGGCACTCATCCGATCCGTTTCCCGGCCTATATGAGCTGGCTTGAAGGCCCTTCATCCCTGGGCGACATCGAACCAAGCGTTAGGAGAGAGCCATGCGTGCCGTCACCTACACCGAAGGTTCACCAATCGAGGCGCCGGGCGCGCTTGTGGACACGACCTTCGCCGATCCCGTCCCCACCGGCCGCGACCTGCTCGTGCGCGTCCACGCCGTCTCCGTGAACCCGATCGACACCAAGGTGCGGCAGGGGGTCTATCAGCAGGCCTGCACGCCGAAGATTCTCGGCTGGGATGCGGCCGGAATCGTCACGGCCGTCGGTCCCGAGGCGCGCCTGTTCAAACCAGGCGACGCGGTGTTCTATGCCGGTGCCCTCGACAGACCTGGCAGCAACGCTACCCTGCAATGCGTGGACGAGCGCCTGGTCGGGCGGAAGCCCGACACCCTGGGCTTCTCGGCCGCCGCCGCATTGCCGCTCACAGCGCTGACCGCCTGGGAGATGTTGTTCGACCGTCTCGACGTCTCCAAGCCAGTGCCCGGCGCCGCGACTGCGCTCCTGATCATAGGCGGCGCGGGTGGCGTCGGGTCGATCGCGATTCAGCTCGCCCGGCAGCTTACCGAACTGACGGTGATCGCTACCGCGTCGCGCCTCGAGACCGCACAATGGTGCCGGGATCTCGGCGCCCACCACATCGTCGACCATTCCAAGCCGCTCGCCGCCGAGGTAGCGGCCCTGGGTCTGGTCAGCGTACCGGGCTTCGTGTTTGCGACGACAGGGACCGATGCGCATCTGCCTCAGATCATCGAGCTGCTTGCGCCGCAGGGGCGGCTCGGCCTGATCGACGATCCCACAACCCTCGACGTGATGCCGCTCAAGCCAAAGAGCCTGTCGCTTCACTGGGAGCTGATGTTCACCCGCTCGCTGTTCGGAACGGCAGACATGGAGCGGCAGCACGAGATCCTCACCGAGGTCTCCCGCCTGATCGACGCGGGAAAACTCCACAGCACGCTCAATGAGTCATTCGGACCTCTCAATGCCACCAACCTCGCGCGGGCTCATGCACTGATCGAGAGCGGTCGCGCGAAGGGCAAAGTCGTTCTGGAAGGCTTCGACGATTAAGCTGGCCTGCCCCTGAAAAGTGGTCCTCCCTGAGCCATGTGGAGGATGTCATCATGGGTCGGAAGCAGCATACGGCTGGAAAATTGTCGCGAAGTTGCGTCAGGTGGATATCCTGGGGTTGCAAGGCCGCTGGGTTGCCGAAGCAATCCGGTCGATCGAGATAACGGAGGTCACGGACTGTCGACGCGCCGGTCGCTGGCGATCTCGGCGCTGTCGCTGGCCAACAGCGCCAACCAGGGCATCCTCCAGCTCCTGCGCTGAGCCGGGTCGGGCCAGCGCGGCCGTACCGCCGCGCTGGCTGCCACGTGGGAAGGCGCCCGAAGCGGTCGGGCAGCGCAACACACGCCGGTGCGCCGATAGTGTGAAATTCGTCGGTCAGGAGGTCGTCATCACCGTCAAGGCGCCACGCGAAGTCCCGACGCCTAACCACCGCCTAGCCACGTGCTCCCGCGAACCCGGCCGGAAGTCCGCGTGATGTCCCGGTTGGCGCAGCACAGCACCAGCATGTCCGAGCGTTTGCATCGGAAGCCGAGGCAAGCCGGGTATGTCAGCCGGGCCGAGTCGGATCCGGAATGACCGTTCGGGGTGGGAAACGTCTGGCTGCTTACAGCCGCGTCCGGTCCTCAAGCGGCATTGATCTTGCAGTTGTAGCATGACGGCTGCTTCACGCCGCCTTCCGCGGGGTTTGCTCTCTCATAATAGCCAGGGCCTGCTCGGGCGTCATCGGCTTGCCGAACAGGAAACCCTGAACCTCCGTGCATCCCGTTTGGGTCACCAGGGCGAGTTGATCCTCAGTCTCGACACCCTCGGCGGTGATCGCGGTCCCAAGACGTTCGCCGATGCTGACCACGGCGCGGACGATGGCCTGCGCGTCGGGGTCGTCGATCTCGCGTACGAACGACCGGTCGATCTTGATCTTGTCGAACGGGAAGCGCCGAAGGTAGCTCAGGCTGGAGTACCCCGTCCCGAAATCGTCCAGGGCGATGCGGACGCCGATGGACCGAAGCCTATGCAGGCAGGCGATGACCGCGTCGCCATCCTGGATCATCAGGCTCTCTGTGATCTCCAGTTCGAGCCTGTTGGCCGCGAGACCGGAGACAGCAAGGGCGTTCGCAACGGCCGCTTCAAGGCCGGGCTGCTGGAACTGGACCGCCGAGACGTTGACGGCGATGCGCGCCTGGATCGGCCACGACGCGGCGAAGCGACAGGCCTCCTCCAGTGCCCAGGTCCCGAGGGGAACCACCAGGCCAGTCTCCTCTGCGATCGGGATGAATTCGGCCGGCGAGACCATCCCGCGGATCGGATGCGGCCAGCGCATCAAGGCCTCGAAGCCACGGACCTGCCCGTCCGTCAGTGCGACGACGGGTTGGTAATACAGCCGAAACTCCGCCTTGCGATGGGCGAGATGCATGTCGAACTCAAGCTTGTTCCTGTCCTCCAGGGCTTCGTCCATTCCCTTGGTGTAGACCTGGGAGCTGTTCCGTCCGGCCCCCTTGGCCCGGTAGAGGGCGAGGTCGGCATGGCGATGCAGGAGGTCCACCTCCAGTCCATGTTCCGGTGCGAGCGCGATCCCGATGCTCGCGCCGATGGTCACCACCTGGCTGCCGAGATGGATCGGTTGGCCGATGGCGTCGATGACGGTCCGTGCGAGCGCCTGCGCGGTCTCAAGCCCGTCCCCCGGCAGGATGATCGCGAACTCGTCCCCGCCGAGGCGCGCGATGACGCCCTCATTCCCGACGGAGTCCCTCAAACGGTCGGCGACGACGCGTAGGAGCCTGTCCCCGGCATGGTGTCCGAGCGTGTCGTTGACGGTCTTGAAGCGGTCGAGGTCGAGGCAGAGCAGCGCGGCTTGACCGTTTCCGAGATCCGCGAGGCATCTTTCGAGCGTCGCGTGGAAGACCACGCGATTGGGTAGGTCGGTGAGGTTGTCGTGACTCGCGACGTGGGCGATGCGCGCCTCAGAGACTTTTCGATCCGTGATGTCGATCTGGAGGCCGACGCAGCGGACGGGCTCGCCGGCCGCGTCGTCGAGCATGCGACCGAAAGACTGCATCCATCGCGGTTCGGCCGGGACCGCAGGATTGGCAATGCGGAACTCGCAGCTGTACGTGGTCCGATCGGCTATGGCGCGCTTTACCTCGTCCCAGACCTTAGGAAGGTCGTCGGGATGGACCTGCACCTTCCAATCGGCCAGCGGGATCTCCATCGCGTCCTGGCCGACCGGTACCGGAAGGTTGTGCATGCGGGCGCTCATCGATGAAAGCCGGACGACGTCGTCGCGCATGTCCCACTCCCAGATGCCCGCCTCGGCCGCCTCCTGGGCGAGACGCAGGAGGTCTCCGGTCGCCTTCAGCGCGGTCTGCGCCGCGATGATGTGGTCGATATCGAGCGCCGTACCGAGCCACTCGATCACCTCTCCGCTGCGCTTCAGCGGAATCATGACGATCCGGTGCCAGCGGTAGTCGCCGTCATGCCGCCTGAGGCGACCTTCGAGTTCGAAAGCCTGCTTGCCCAAGACCGCGGCCTCCCAGGCGCTCGACATGCGGTCGACGTCACCCGGATGGTTGCGGCTGTGGGCCCGGCCGCGCGAACCGTCGGCCTCGCCGTAGTAGGCACGGAAGCTCGCGTTCCGGTAGGCGGTGACGCGGTCCTCCGGCGAGACGGTCCAGACCATCTGCGGCAGGGCATCGGCGAGTGAGGCGTAGCGGGATCGGGCGTCGCGCAACGCATCATCGGTATCCGCCAGCGTCGCCGCCACGCGGCGGTGCTCGGTACGATCCTGGTAGACGCGCAGGTTCGCGGTCACGACCTCGGCCAGGTCGCGGAGCTGGCGGCCCTGCTCGCTCGAGAAGCGTCGCGGCTCGGTATCGATGATGCAGAGTGATCCGACGCGGATGCCGGACCTCAGGATCAGCGGTGCGCCGGCATAGAAGCGGATGCCCGGCTCCCCCGTGACCAGGGGGTTCGACTTGAACCGGGCATCGTCACGGGCATCCTCGACGATGAGGACCTCGTCGGCCTGGATGGTATGGTTGCAGAATGCGACGTCCCGGGACGTTGCGTCGTGGCTCAGCCCGCAGCGCGCCTTGAACCACTGGCGGTCTTCGTCGAGGAGCGAGACCAGGGCAATCGGCATTCCGAACAAGACCTGCGCCGTACGGCAGATCGCATCGAACTGGGTCTCCGGTGCGGTATCAAGGATGTTCAGGTCACGCAGGGCGGCAAGGCGCTCGGCCTCATTGGAAGATCGCAACAAGGGGGTGTTCATCAGCGTGAACTCCAGGATCGGGCGATCCACCATTTTTGAAACCAACATTTACGCGATGTCTCGCTCACGGCGGCTTAATCGATCCTTAATCCTGCCTGGATCGCTGCCGACAATTGTACGCCGAGAACAGACCTATGCCCGAGCAACAGCCCTCTTGAGCCCGCCTGCGAACGAAAGGTGCCAGCGGCGGCTTAACCCCTTAACGCTCAGGGACATTCGCGGGATCTTCGTCGAGCGAACAGGGCGTCGTTTCGATCGGGCCTGGCTTCGTCGGAGAGCCACATGTTTTCTTACCCGGCGTGAAGGGGATGATACTGGTCTCAGTATCCGCTAGGGGAAGAAGGAAGATAGATCTCTTCTAAGACACCTTGCTCGTTCCTCCGCCGCATCCTCGTCGACGTCGCCATCGCCCACGAAATATCGCTTGCGGTACACCAGCTCCTTGATCGCTTCCTGACTGTGTCCAAGCTCTGGATCTGCCCATGCTGGTAGGGCTCCTGGACCAAATCGGCACTGATCCAGAGCGTGATGTCGCTCACAAGCATCGTTACGCGATCCGGCAGGATGTCCCAGGCCTCCTGAGCGAAACGCCGATAGCGATCGAATGATCGCACACGGAAGAGGCACTTCTTTTCCGGTTCGAACGCGGCCGCGGACGGGCGAACGGTCATTGCTGGGTTCGCTGCTGCAAGGACGGCAGTTGGCCGAATGACCGCTTTCGGGCCCGGCGCGAGCAGCCTTGAGCGGCGAGTTTGGGTCGACGGTGGAACATCCGCTTCGGGACGAAGGACCAAAGTCTGGTCGCCAGCCCAAACGCCCCTCGTGAATGGGTACCAAGCGTCAGGTTTCGCCTACGAGGTCCGTCGACGGGGTCGGCGCCCAGCAACCTCGAGCGGACGAGCCGCGCGTTCGAACCCGGTCCAGGGATCGCGCTGTAATGCGGACAGGCGCCCCAGCAGGCTTGTAACGTCGAAGCGCGCCCCGGAGCCGAGCGACGGAAGTTCGTTCCAATCGATGGGAACGGATACGGGCGCCCCGGGGCGCGCCCGGGTGGAGAAGGCCGCGACGGCGGTCGCGCCTTGCTGGTTGCGCAGGTAGTCCACGTAAATCCGTCCCTCCCTGGCCTTCCTCGACACGGTCGCGACGAAGCTGTCGGGGACGTCCTTCGCCATCTCGGATGCGATGCGCTTCGCGAAGGCCTTGGCCTCGTCCCAGCCGACCTTCGGCTCGATCGGCACGATGACGTGCAGCCCCTTGCCGCCGGTGGTCTTCACGAAGCTGGCGAGGCCCGAGGCCGACATCCGCTCGCGCACCTCCAGCGCGCCGGCGACGAGATCGTCCCACGCGACGCCGTCGCCCGGATCCAGGTCGAACACCAGCCGGTCCGGCCGATTCGGGTCCGAGACCGTCGCCCCCCATGGATGGATCTCCAGCACGCTCGACTGGACGAGGGCGCGAAGGCCATCCCGATCCCGGATCACGACGGTGTTCTCCCCGTCCACGGACCGGATATGGCGGTCGTCGAGACCGGCCCAGGCGTGTTTCTGGTAGAAGCAGGATCCGAGGCCATCTGGGCACCGGAGAAGCGATAGCGGCCGGTCGACGACGTGCGGCAGGATTCGGTCGGCAACCTCTTCGTAATACTCGGCGAGACCCTCCTTGGTCAGGCCGACGTCGGGCCAGAGCACGCGATCCGGATGCGTCAGCGGCGTGGCCTTCACCGGCGGCTTCCGCATACGAGGCTTCGCGGCCGCGGCCCCCTTCTCCCGTACGACCTCCTCAGGCCGCACGTCGCTCCGGAGGGTCTTGAAGGACGCGTGCCGAAGCTGGCGGTCGCCCGTCCACCCGCGGAACGTGACCTCGCAGACGAGCCGGGGCTCGACCCAGCGGGCGTTGCGGCGCGCCGGCGGCGGCAGCTCGGCCGCGAAGGGCGCCGCCGGGATGCGCAGCGGTTCCAGCTGCGTCCAGAGATCCCGCGCAACCGCGTCGCGGAAGCCGGTGCCGACCCGCCCGACGTGGACGAGGGTGCCGTCCTCGTGCGTCCCGAGGATCAACGACCCGACGGACCTGGACGCGGTGGTCGACGGCATGTAGCCGGCGACGACGAACTCCTTCGACAAGCTGCATTTGATCTTGCGCCAGGCATCGGTCCGGCCCGAGCGGTGGGGCGCGTCAGCGCGCTTGGCGACGATGCCTTCCAGTCCGAGCCTGCAGGCGTGGCGCGCCATGGCCTCGCCATCGGCGGTGAGATGCTCGCTGAACCGGATGGGGCCGCCCGGCGGGGCGTCGTCGAGGACCTGCAGCAGCAGGTCCTTGCGTTCGGTCAGGGGCAGGGCACGCAGATCCCTGCCGTCGAGGTAGAGCAGATCGAAGGCGTAGACGACCGCCGATCCCGTATCGCCGGCGGCGAGCGCCTGTTGCAGGGCGGAGAAGCTGGAGACCCCGCTCTCCGTCTCGACGACGATTTCGGCGTCGATCAGGGCCGAGGGCAGCTTCATACCCTTCAGGGCCTGGGCCGCGGCTTCGAACTTCGCGGTCCAGTCGAGGCCCGAGCGCGTCAGAAGCTTCACCGAGCCGCCGGCGATGCGGGCCTGCATGCGGTAGCCATCGTGCTTGATCTCGTACAGCCAGCCGTCGCCGGTGGGTACGTCGTCGACGAGGGTCGCGAGCGCGGGTTCGACGAAGGGCGGCAGGATCGCCTGGCGGGCCCCCTTGGAGCGGCTCGCGGGCGGCTTCGTCCTCCGCTCGGCGGCGACCTCGGCGCGGGCCGCATGATCGGCTCTGACGACCCCGCCCTCGGCGAGATCCTGGTTGGTCCGGCCCGACAGGACCGAGGCCTCGTGCTCGACGAGGATGTCGCCGTCGCGGCGGGCGTGCTCGTCGTCGGCCTTCACCAGCAACCAGGGCTGCTTCTTCTCGCCGCCGCGGCCCTTCATGCGCACGAGATGCCATCGGCCCACGAGCCTTTCGCCGTGCAGGGCGAATTCGAGGTGCCCCTTCGCCAGTCCAACGGACGGATCACCCATGGGCTCCCAGGAACCGGTGTCCCAGACGATCATGGTCCCACCGCCATACTGGCCCTTCGGGATCGCGCCCTCCCAGGCCAGATAGTCGACCGGGTGATCCTCCGTCTGGACCGCGAGCCGCTTCTCGGCGGGCGACAGGCTCGGTCCGCGCGTCACCGCCCAGCTCTTGAGCACCCCGTCCATCTCGAGCCGCAGGTCGTAGTGCAGACGCCGCGCGTCGTGCTTCTGGACGACGAACCGCGCCTTCGCCGCCTTGCGGCCGCGCTTGCCCTTGGGCTCGGGCGAGGCCCCGAAGTCCCGCTTGTCCCGATAGGATCTGAGCAGCTCGGTCATCGTCCTGTGAGAACCGGAACGGCCCGCTCGGGTTCCTGAGCCGACTCCTTCGGCAGGGCCATCTACAATAATGGGCAGGTTATCCACAGCTGCGCCTGTGGAGGAACGAGTCGAGTTGGACTCTCGTTGAACCGTCAAGCTCCCGACCTTCGCGGCGCGAAGGCATCGGCGGCCGGAAATACTTCGACGGACACAGGAGACGGACGTGGCAGCCCGCGCCAACTGGAAAGGTCATCTTCGACTTTCACTCGTCTCCTGTGCGGTCGGACTGTATCCGGCAGTCAGCTCGTCGAGGGAGCTGAAGTGCCATACGATCAACCGCGAGACCGGCAACCGTCTCAAGCAGCTGATGGTCGATTCCGTGACCGGCGACACCGTGGATCGCGACGATCAGGTCAAGGGATGCGAGATCGCCAAGGACGACCTCGTGCCGATCGAGGACGACGAACTCAGCGAGATCGCCCTGGAGAGCACGCACACGATCAACATCGAGGCGTTCTGCAGGCGCGCGGAGGTCGACGAGCGCTACCTGGACAAGCCGTACTACCTGGCGGCCGAGGACAAGGTCTCGCGCGAGGCCTTCGCCGTGATCCGAGATGCGATGAAGAAGAAAGGCATGGCCGGGCTCGGCCGCATCGTCATCTACAAGCGCGAGCGGGTGGTCCTGCTCGAACCGTACGGCAAGGGCCTGCTCGCGACGCTGCTGCGATACGAGGACGAGGTCCGCTCGCCGACGGCCTACTTCGAGGACATGCCCGACGGCGATCCCACGGCCGAGATGCGGGCGCTCGCCGAGGAGCTGATCGCGCGCTCCACCCGAAAGTTCGATCCGTCGAAGTTCGAGGACCGCTACGAGGAGGCGCTGATCGCCCTGGTGAAGGGCAAGGCACCGAAGCCGGCGAAGGGCAAGAGCAAGGGCAAGGCGAAGGCCGGTGCGCCGAACTCCGGTAACGTCGTGAACCTGATGGAGGCCCTTAAGCGCAGCATCAGGTCCGAGAATGGGGAGGGATCAGCGAAGGTGCAGCCGCGCAAGACCAAGGCGAAGACCTCGACGGCTACGCGGAAGCGCATTTCGGGCAAGGCTATGGCCGGCAAAACCCGGAAGGCCGCTTGACCCGGCGTGTGACCGACGTCGCCGGTCAACGCTCTTGACCGACAATCCGACGCTCCGACGGCCGCTTTCGCTGCGGTTGCTAGCCCGATGCGCGAACCATGAAGCGCCCGATCTGGATTCGACGGTTGTTCCAGTTGGTTGGCGTATGGCGGCCGTCCTTCCATTCGGTTCGCGGCGATGCGTTCACGGAGACTGACGGCACGTTGCGCAATCGCGGCCGCGATACAGTGGCGACAGGGCTTTCCCGGTCCAAGGGCATCGCAGCTGCCGGGAAACCGGCAGGTCGGACCAGGCATGGCTCCCAGAGCCCCTCGACGTGATTCCGACCAGATCCTAACATCCTCCGACCCCGGACATCAGCAGGCCGATGCCGTTTGGGAGGCCGTATGGTGCCGACGGCCGATCGCCTGTGCGCTTGCACCCCGGGCAATGGAATCTTTGAACAGAATTCTCTGATTGGCCTGCCATCGGTTCCGAAACTCGGACGTTGCCTCGCCGGGCGATGCGCATCTCTGGCTTGCATCAAAGGATTTCGGGGCCGGCCTTCGAACGGGGCCACAGGGTATGAAATGACGGGTGGGTCAGTGAGGTCTCGAATGGTCGGAAGCCTGTCATCGCATGGCGATACACGAGGGTCGGCACGGGACGCGATGAAGGCCGCCCTCGCGAAGTTCAACAAAGAGAAGCCCATCCTGATCGTCAGCCATTTCGATGCGGACGGTCTGACCGCGGCCGCCATACTGGTGCGAGCCCTCCGGCAAGCGGGATGGGAGGCGGTATCGGTCGTTGTCGGTAAGGGGGAGTCACCGTGGGACCCCCAGGTCGCCGACCGGCTGGGCGAGCACGAGCCCGGCGGACTGATCCTGGCCGACCTCGGCACCCGAGCCGACCCCGTGCTGTCGGGCTGCCCGACACTCGTCATCGACCACCACGTCCCGACCGGCGAACCGAGGGACGCGATCACGATCAGCGGGAACGGTCTCGTCCCTGAGCCGACCACCGCCCTGCTTGCCTGGTGGGCCGTTGGCGCCATGGGGGACCAGGCCGACCTGCTATGGCTGGCGGCGGTGGGCCTGATCGGCGACATGGCCGAGGGCCTCGACTTCCCGGAGATCGCCGAGGCCCAGGCTCGCTGGGGCAAGACGGCCCTTCGCGATGCCACGTCGCTCGTCAACGCCCCCCGCCGAACCGCGGCGGCCGATGCAGGGCCGGCGTTACGACTTCTGCTGGCCTCGGACGGCCCAAAACGCATCACCAAGGGCGACGATGCCGATGCGTTAGCCTTGCACGCGGCCAAGACCGAGGTCCGGGCGGCCATGGACACGGCCAAGCGCGTGCCGCCCGCCATCGGCGGCGACGTCGCGCTGATATCGCTCGACTCCCCGTGCCAGATCCATCCCCTGATCGCCCAGCAATGGCGGGGGCGCCTGAAGAACAAGATCGTGATCGCCGCGAACGCGGGCTATCGCCCCGGCTGGGTGCATTTCGCCGCTCGGTCGGCCAGCGGGCGCGATCTCATCGCCTTCCTCGCCGAGCATCGTCCGGCCAACGCCGACGGGCGCTACGGCAACGGCCACGCCCAGGCGACAGGCGGGGCGCTGCGCAACGCCGACTGGAACGACTTCATCCAGGGACTCGGGTTTCCCCAGGCACAGGTGCAGGCATGACCGGCAATGATCGTCCCTTGCGGCTGGGCTTTCCCGTCAAGGTGATGGGGCGGCCAGACCTGAAGTCGCAGGACACCCGGCGCTGGCAGAAGGATCCGCATCTCAAGTGCTCCCTCGAACTGCTGGACCACGTGCTGGACTACCTCAAGTCCAAGAACCTCGACATGTACCGGATGTCGTCGGACATCGCGCCTTATGCGACCCACCCGGACATGCCCCGGTTTCACAACATGGTGGCGGAGAGCGATGCCGAGCTGCGGGCGTTCGGCGCAAAGGCCCGGGCCTACGACATCCGGCTGTCGTTCCATCCCTCGCAGTACGTGCTGCTGAACGCTCCGAACCCCGAGCTCACGAAGAAGAGCATCTGGGATCTCTCCAGCCAAGCCGAGATGCTGGACCGGATGGAGCTGGACGACGAGGCGGTGATGATCACCCATGTCGGTGGCGTCTACGACGACCACGAGGCGAGCCGGGCGCGTTGGGTTGACGGCTGGAACCTCTGCCCGGAGCACGTGAAGCGCCGTCTGGTGCTGGAGAATGATGACCTGCGCTTCTCGGCGGCGGACGTGCTCTGGATCCACGAGCGTACCGGGGTGCGGTTGATCTTCGACTACCAGCATTTCTGGTGCCTCAATCCCGAGCGGCTGGACATGCGCGAGACCTTCGAGCGCTTCCTTGCGACGTGGCCCGCTGGCGTCCGCCCGAAAATGCATTTCTCCTCGCCGCGCACCGAGTTGCGCGAGATCAAGCAAAAGATCACCCCCAAGCAACGAGAGGCGGCCAAGGCCGGAAAAGCCAGGGGTAAATCGAAGGAGGTGTTGAAGGCGCCGATCAAGGCGACGGCACGGGTGAAGACGGTGTTGCGGCCCCCGGTCTGGACGGGTCACGCCGACTTCACCAACCCCTTCGAGTTCGCGACGTTCATGCGGATGGCCGAGGGATTGGTTTTCGACGTGATGCTGGAAGGAAAATCCAAGGACCTCAGCCTCCTGCGTCTTCGCCCCGATTTGCTGCGGTTCGCACCCGACGTCGCCGCCCGGTTTGGGATCACCCCGCAGGCAGCGACGGACGACGAGGAGCAGCTGGAGGAAGGCGTCGACGCCGACGATGAGGCGGATGTCGACGAGGGGCGCGCTGAAGCCGTGGAATGACCCTGGAAATCCCGGGACGCCACCTCAAAGGTGCGCACTTCACGACAAGACGACCCTGCTGCGACGGCCCGCCATACCGCCGGTCGCGCGTGCGCCATCGCCAACTTGCCGACCTGGCTCGTGTAGCGCGGCGTCCGCATCTCAAACTTCGTGCTCCATGTCCGTTTCCTCACGAGTCTAGCCCGGGCGGGGACGACGCTGCCGCGGCCGAAGCGGGCGTTGCAGGCGTCGATCGCCGCCATCAGCGGCCGGGAGCGCTCGCGGTCGAGTTGGCCGATCGATGCGCGAACAGGAGAGGGTCTTGCACGGTATCGAGAACGCGTGGCGCTGGGGTCCCATGCTAAAGGTCAAGCTCCATCGGCAGCGGAAGGCCTTGGTACGGCACAAGGCTGGGAGAGCTGTGTGGAGATCGGCCGGAGCTAGGACGCCGTGACTTGCAAACCGGACACTAGATAGCTTAAATTTACTATCATCAATAATCGCGGCCTACCTAAATGGCGCCCGCGTCGCGCCAAGGAGCTCCATGAAACCGGTAAAGAGATTCCCTTTTGGATACCTCTCAGCTCTCGATGCGTCTAATCAAGGGGATGCTGTCGGCACTCATATCACGAAGGTGCTACCGCTTGTCAGTCACTTCGACAGCGTTGGAACAGAGATTACCTCTGACCCTCGTTCGCCACCTGAGGATTGGTCAAAACTAATCGATCGGGTTCGTCAGGCGGCCCAGCATGCTCGTGATATTGAGGCGCAGGCTCAGGAACAGGAATTGCGCGTTCAGGCATTGCTCGACCGTGTCCGGCAGGATGTCCGGGATGCCGCTGAGCGTGTCCGGGCTGCCGAGGCACGCTCTGCCGATATCCAGAGCCGCGCCGACGCCTTGCTAAAGGCTGCCGACGAAAAACTGCTGGCGGCCGAGGAGCGTGCGCGTATCTCCGAGGAGTGGCTGGCGCGGGTCCAGGAAACTATCGTGGCAGAATTTTCAGAGAAGCCAGCCTTAAAACACGTTATCTGATGTCGGCCTTCAAAATGACCACAGGCAAGATAGAGACGAATGATAGCTTTTGTATAAATCTCTTAATTTGATGAAGCGTTCATTCGCCGCCATGGCGCTCGCGCGGCTGATCTATTAATTCGAACGTAATGGCGGCCTGTACCTTCTCGAGCCAACCTTCGGCGCTTTCAGCGCGCCTCTCGGCAGCTTCTGCCCTTTTTTCAGCTTCTAGAATTCTTGCATTTGCCATCTCGCAGAGACGGAGTGCGCCGTCCAGCTCAACGAGCGCCATATAGGCGACACGCTCTGCCTCGGTGGATTTCTCCTGTAAAACCCTGACCTCATGGTCCAGGTTCCTGATTTGCGTGGCGTAGTCCAGGCGTTCCTGCTTGATGCGAGCGAGCAGCAGGCACGCATCGGAATGGATCTTGTTGCGCCAAAGGTCGAAACTGGTAATTTCTGTCTCGGCCTGCGCAATCAGTTCAAGGACGACACCCGCATTGACCTTGGCAAAATGCAACGGTGTAGCAAGGCTCGACGAGCCCACCTGAGCATGATCGGCGGAAGTAGCCGTAAACGAGGACGTCGGGTCCGACCTGAACACTGCACCGAGTCCGTTTCAGTCAGAGGGTTCGCCATTGAGGGACGCGGCTTTCTGTGCGGCCCTCGATCCGAAAGCCGTGATTGCCGCGTCGTGAAGCCGGACGAGCCACGCCTCAGCTTCGTGGGCCCGGCTTTCGGCCAGACGCGCGCGCTCCTCGGCACGAGAAAGCTTCTGCTCCGTGAGCGAAATCTGCTGATTCAGACGGCGCATCTCCTCCGATGCCTGGGTGGTGACATGCGTAAGCTGGGCTTCCAATTCCGCAGCTCGCTGCTCACCGATGCGGATCGCTTCGCTCGCCTCTTCGATGAGATCGACGGCGGCCGACCACTCCCTCAGGGGCGGCCCTCCTGCATTCTCCGGGTTTGCCGACATCGCTCCAGACCCACCTTCCGATGACGGGAGGAAGCTGACGACCTTTTCTCCAGGCTTCGTCGCGTTCGATTGCCATGCACGAAGCATCATCGACTGCCCCGTAGAGAACGGCATGTCTTTGGAGGCGGGATCGCTCATCCTAAACCTTGTTCCGCAATGAATATTTGATCGTTAATTTTGAACGGCTGGGTTGAACGGCCGGACGTTGCTGACGGGCTCCGACGTTGGCTCGGCACCAACCGGAGACGCATCCTCTTCCCCGGCCCGCCATCCTCGGCCCGAGCGTTTGAGGACTTCGTACTGCTTCTGAAGCGATACACGCGTTTCCCGGGCGATGTCCAAGGCGCCTTGGACCAGAGCGCGCTCCGAGCGCTCGTTCTGCAAGTCCTCCGTCAACCGCCGGTTTGCCAACTCGAACTCGGCGCGCGCCGCTTCCTGACGATGGGTCATCTGCTCGATGCGCTCGACGAGGGCAGCGTTGCGAATGCCAGCTTGCTCGACCGCCGCCTCTCGGGCCGCCAGCGCCTTGCCGAGCATGTCGCAGCGCGATTCGAGCTCACCGCGCAACCGCTGCATGTCGAGGAACCGTTCGGTCTGACGCGCCAGATCGGTCTGTAGGGAGTCCAAGCGCCTCTCCGCAGTGGTACGCGCGATGCTAGCCTCTTTGAAATTGCGATCCGCGATCCTGTGCGCCTCATCCTTCTCACGGAGTTGGTTGCGTGCCTGGCCGAGCAGCTGCTCGTTCGATTCCGCTCGATTGGTCGCGGCTTCGAGCTTCATGGCCAATCCTGAGCGCTCGGTGCGCAAGAAGCTGAGGTCCGTCTCGTGTTGAGCCTCGTTCCTTTCTCGCGCGGCGACCTCGCTCGCGAGCTGGCTCTCGGCCGCCCGCAAGCGGTGGCGCTCCACGTCAGCCAGAGCCTCCAAGCTTCGATGGCGGCTCTCCAGTTCCGAGAGCTGAACGGCCTGCTCCTCGTTGAGCGTCGTCATGCGGCGGTTGTCCGCATCGAGGACACCAAGGCTCTCGCGGGCGCCGAGCAGCTCATGCTCCGATCGTGCGAGCGCGCTGTCGGCGGCCTGTGCTTCCAGCCGCAGGGCTTTGTTCTCGCCGCTCAAAGCCTTCACCTGTTCGGCTTCAGCGAAGAGTTGCCGCTCCATGTTTTCGATGGAGAGCGCTTTGTCGCGGATCTCGACACGCTGGTCGGCGATCGTAGCATCCGCGGCGCGCAACTGGTTCTCAGATCGATCGGCTCGCGCGAGGGCATCGGAGAGCTCGGTCGCCAGACCTGCCGATCGGGTGAGAAGCTCCGCGACTTCGAGCCTGATCGTTCGGCTCGATTGGAATTCCTGCGCAAGCGACGTCTCGAGTTCGGCGATGCGCATGCTTGCGCGAGGCAGTTCATCGCTAATACTGATGATCGGCTCGAGAATGGAGGAAAAATCTTCCTCCAATGTCCTCAAGTCCTCCAGGCGATCCATCATCGCATTGATGCGCTGCCTTACGACCTCATCGCGCTGGCCGATCGAGTCGAGAGACAACGGCTTCTCTGCGCGCGCCGCGCTCGTCCGTTTCATTGGGCTATCGAACGCATCGAGGTTCGCTTTGGGCAGGGCGATGTCAGGCTTGGGCTGTCTCGATACCTCATCGACCGGCGCATCCTTCAGCGACGAGCCAGACGACGGCGAGGCCAGCACGTTCCGAAAAGATGACCATGCCATCGCGAAGACGATCCTATACGCATTAAATACCTATTATAGGCATAAGTAGATTTATATCACGCAAATCTATCAAAGGCGAATCCCAAATGCGGCGGGGACATTCGGATCGACATCGAGCGTTGTTTTTTGATTCAAGCTCGTTCAAGCGTCCAGTTTCGGCGTCTAGTCGAATGCGCGCAGAAATTTTCGGATGAGAATGCGTCCTCTCATGGATGGGTTGTTCGTTTTTTTCCTATAAGGAATGTTGAAGGCTTTCCGATGTACAGTGGGCGATCGCGCTGACATCTGCGGCGGCGGCGCCCACGTCGCGCGATGACGATCTCGGCCACAAGGGAGCTGCCGTTGATGGTGAGCAGGCGCCGGCTGTCAGCCGTCCCAAGCGACGCAGAGCCCCCGTCGAGGTCACCGGGGGGGGGGGGGGGGGGGGGGGGGGAAAGCGCGCGCCACAACGGGGGGACCGGGGCGGGCGTGGGCGCCGCCCAAACGGACCCCAACCTTTTGCCCCTCTGTCTGGACACCCCCGCACAACAAGGCAAGAGATTCTGGCGTTATTGTATGGGTGTGGAGCACTGTGTGATGGTGTTGCTGACTAAGGCTTCATCGAAGACATGGTATCTGACC
>NZ_JAKSXU010000047.1:0-8190 GCF_022829325.1 Methylobacterium sp. J-092
TCGCGCGCAAGCTCGGCGCGGGCGGCGGGCGTCCACATCGGGGTTCCTGGGTGAGCGTCAGACACTCTCCCAACGCCCGCGATGCTCGCCGCTCACCCAATAGCTAAGCTGTTCTGCCCATTATGAAACGGGGTCTAAGAACAGAGTCGTTTGGATGGTCGGATCGAACCCAAGCCCAATCGATAACTTGGCTGAAGCCGTGCTCGATACGGGTCGACCAGGATCGATATTGCGCTGTCCCGCCCTTGAAGATGCTGTTGTCCATCGCATCCTCGAACTCGATCAGCCCAAAGGTGCGCAGGCCATCATTGCCCAGTACCAAGTCGGTACGAAACATGCCTTTGAGCGACAGTTCGAACTTGATTAGGTCTGGTGCCTGCATTCCAAGCAGCGACGCCAGCAAGCAGGCCATATGCGGACGGGCTTTGATCTCTTGTACGATCGCCGTCTCGCCGACGAAAGTGACACCGGCCAGCCAATCCTTGAAGGTAGAAAGCTCAGTTTCGGCCGTTTTAAGATCGAACTTTATCGAGGCGAATACGCTCATTCTTTTTGGGCAAACGAGCTATCGACGACAGATAAAATCTCGACTCCATTGCGAGATCTTTGACGCCAGAGCACGCGCCTATTGCCAATATTCGACACGAACCGTCCGTCGCTGGTCCGCCTAGTCGTCGGCACGTCAGTGATTTCTTTGACATGAAACAGGCGCTTCAAGGCGGCCTGATCGGCCTTCGGCAGGCGCTGCAACTGTGCGCCGGCCGGGTACGAGACATCGACTTTCAACAAGGCCATGAGACTACCCTCTGCCCACCAGATACTACGCCAAGCAGAAACTCGCCAGAGATGTGTTGCCGAGATTGCCAGGATCATTTCCGGCCGAGCTCGAGGTGGCGCCCCTCAGATCTCGATCTCGGTCCCCACCTCCACCACCTGCCGCGTCGGCAGCCCGAAATGGGCGCCGGTGCGCTCGGCGTTGCGCTTCATGAAGGCGTAGAGGCCCTCGCGCCAGCTGTGCATGCCGGGGTTGGTCGGCGACGGGATGATGGCCTCGTGGCCGACGAAGTAGGTGATATCCTCCACGAACTCCGCCGGCAGCAGGCCGCTCGCCACCGCGCATTGCAGCCCTTCGGGAATCGAGGCCGTCTGCATGAAGCCGTAATGCAGCACCACGCGCTCCATCCCGGGCGTGTATTTCGAGATCGCCTTGCGGATGCCCGAAGCCACGAGCGTCACCTCCGCGCGCTGCGACGCCGGCACGATCGGCTCCTCCTCGTAGATCACGGTGATCAGGAGGATGCGCTCGTGCAGGCAGCGGCTGCGCTCGACCAGGCGCCCGAGCGCCATCGGGATGCCCTCGCTCGCCGCCGAGAGGAAGGCGGCGGTGCCGGGCAGCGTCACCGGCGGGTGCGAGGCGAGGCGGGCGAGGAAGGCGTCCTCCTTCTGCCGCAGCGGCTCGCGCACCGCCTCCAGCACCCGGTTGCCCTTCATCCAGGTCAGCATCAGGAAGGCGACCGAGAAGGCCAGCACCAGCGGGAACCAGCCGCCCTCGAGGAGCTTCGCGCTGTTGGCCGCCAGGAACACCAGGTCGATGGCGAGGAAGAAGCCGTTGACCGCGAGCACCGCGGCGAGGCCGTAGCCCCAGCGCAGCGCGATCAGCGCGGCGAGCAGCGTGGTGATGCCCATCAGCGCCGAGACGGCGATGCCGTAGGCGCCGGCCAGCGCATCGGAGGAGCCGAACAGCACCACCGCGACGAGGGTGGCGAGCGCCAGGAGCCAGTTCACCGCCGGCACGTAGATCTGCCCGCGCTCGTGCTTGTCGGTGTGGACCACCCGCATCGCCGGCATGAAGCCGAGCTGGATCGCCTGCTGCGTCAGGGAATACACCCCCGAGATCACCGCCTGCGAGGCGATGACGGTGGCCATGGTGGCGAGCGCCACGAGGGGATAGTGCGCCCAGTCCGGCGCGAGCCGGTAGAACGGGTTCTCGATCGCGTCCGGCTCGGCGATGAGCAGCGCGCCCTGCCCGCAATAGTGGATCAGCAGCGCCGGCAGCACGAGGCCGAACCACGCGGTGCGGATCGCCGGCGCCCCGAAATGCCCGAGATCGGCATACATCGCCTCGCCGCCGGTGACCGCGAGGAAGGCCGCGCCGAGCATCAGGAACGAGACGTGCCAGCCGGCATGGACCAGGAAGTCGACCGCCCGCCACGGGTTGACCGCCGCCAGGATCTGCGGCGCGTGCCAGATGCTCGGGATCGCCAGCAGCACCAGGACGGAGAACCACACCAGCATCACCGGGCCGAACACCCGGCCGATCACCGCCACGCCCTGCCGCTGGACCAGGAACAGCCCGATCAGGATCAGGATCGTCAGCGGGACGACGAAGGGGCTCAGCACCGGCGCGTCGACCTTCAGGCCCTCGATCGCCGACAGCACCGAGATCGCCGGGGTGATCGCGCCGTCGCCGTAGAGAAGCGCCGCGCCGACGAGCCCGACCACCAGCAGCAGCGCCTGCCAGGTGCCGGCCTTGGCGTGGCGGGCGCCGAGCAGCGCCAGCATCGCGACGATGCCGCCCTCGCCGCGGTTGTCGGCGCGCAGGATCAGCACCGCGTATTTCAGCGAGACGATCAGGATCAGCGCCCACAGGATCAGCGAGACCGCGCCGGTGGCCGCCGCCGCGACCGGCGCCCCGCCGGAGATGCCGGCCTTCACCGCCTCCTTGAAGGCGTAGAGCGGGCTGGTGCCGATGTCGCCGTAGACGACCCCGAGCGCCCCGAGCGTCAGCGCCGGCCCGGCCGCGTGCCGCACCGCCCCGGGCTTTCGCGCCACCGGGGCGACCGGAAGCGCACGCTCCTGCGAAGGGCTGACGGCTCGGCTCACGGACACGCCCCTCGGATCGAAGATCGGCGCGAGGCTGCCTGCATCCGCGCGGCCGTTCAAGATGCCGGTGCGGGCGAGTGCTGTGGGAACACGGCGATGTGTCCGGGTTGCACAAGTCGGGACGGCCCGGAATCGCGGAGAAACGGGATCCGATCCGTCGACCGCCCCGACGTGGCCTGCCTCGACGTGACCTGCACCGACGGGATCTGCACCCAGTCGGTCCGGCTGCGCCCCGCGTGCGGCCGGGGCCGGCACGATTTCAGGACGCGCGTGCGGCCGGGGCGAAACTCGCGGCGAGCATCGTCCGGTCCCCGGCCGGCATCCCACGCGCCGCCATGAACTCCGGCACGCGCCGCATCGCCGCCTGGACCGCCTCGCGAATGCTGTCGGCCGCGATGCGCGACAGCTTGAACCGCGGATGGGACGCGAACGCCCGTTCGGCATCCCATTCGGGACCGAGGCCCGGCGCCGGCGCGCAGACATGCCGCATCACGCCCGGATGCGGTGCGATGTCGAAGACCGGCGACAGCCGCCACCCGTCGCCCGCACCGAGGAACGCGTGGTTGCGCAGGTGGTCGTCGGTGTTGTGGAGGCACGCGTTCACCAGGAGCCGCCGGAACATCTCCGGAAACGCGTTCGCGACGCCGATCGACTCCGCGACCGCCGCGATGTCGACGTAGGTCTTCCGGGTGCCGTAGCCGAAGCTCGGCTCCTTGAGCAGCGTGGCCGCACTCAGATAGGCGATCGGCTCGCCTTCCGAGGTGCGGTCGAACCGTTCGACGAGAAGCACGCTTCGACCGCCGATATCGAGAAGCTCGCGAGCCGGGACCGACAGGCCGGCCGCCTCGGCGACGTCGAGGCAGACCGCCTCCGCGCGCGGATCGTCGAACCTGTCGCCCCAGGCGGGAAACTTCGCGATCCACTGGCGCCCGCGGTGCCGCAGCCGCGCCTTGGGGCGGGCGCCCCCGACGTCGGCGCTGTTGCGGAGGAGCACCTGCAGGTGATGCGAGGCGCTGCGGCCGTCCTCGATCGCCTCGGCCGCCGCCAGCAGCGCCGCGACGTCGTCCTCCGCGGCGGGCAGGTGCAGGAGCGGGGCTTCGTCCGGAACCCAGGTCCGGGGACCGTCCGGGGTCGGGCCGAAGGCGAGGTCCCCCGTTCGCGTGGTTCCGCCCAGGGCAAGATACTCGGCCATCCCGAGGCGTCGATGCGGGAAGGCCCGATCGAGGATGCCCTTGCCCCAGCCGTCGGGCCCGGCATCGTGAAAGGCGAGGTGGACCTCGTCGGGATGAGCCGACCTCGACCGGCCGCTGATCGGAAGCCCGATCGGATCGATCGGCCTCGGGGTCCCGGAGCGAAGGACGGACTTGGCGTAGACGAAGCGGCCGATCCGCCTGTCGCCCCCTTCGAAGCGTAGCGAGCCGACGGGGACGTAGCGCGCCGCATCCCATCGGAAGACGACGAGCTCGTCGAGGCGGCCGGATTCAGAAATCCGCCACATGGGCAGACCTCCTCGATCGCCGGCGGCCGAGCACGGCGTCCATGTCGTCGCCGATCGGATCGGCGGCGACGATCTCCCCGAGGCGTTCGGTATAGCCGAGGACGGTCAGCGCCTTGAGCAGGATGCCGACCGCCACGCCCGGACGCCCGTTCTCGATCGCGACCACGGATGGGCGGCCGACCCCCATGCGCTCGGCGAACGCGGCCTGGGTGAGGTTTCGGCGCAGCCGTGCGAGCCGGATGGTCTGGCCGAGCCTCGCGAGGCTCGCCAGTTCGTCGCTCGACAGGACCGTGGTCGTGCGCATGGCTAGAACTCCATACGTTATCTTGGTTTGTGATATATCTTCTGATCGCCCGAAGGACCAGCACGGACTGCCGGGCGGCAACCCTCCGCCGAACCGACCGGACACGGGCTCGCGTCGCCTCCGTGGGATCGCCGACGCGCCGGCCGCCTGAGCTGGGCGCCGCGACGCACCCGGCGCGCTCCGGTGCCCATGATGCCGCGTAACCGATGGCCTCGGCTGCGCGTACATGAGGATCGGCCCCCGCCCCGCGCGCGCCGCGCCCCCTCGCTCGGAGACCGCCATGTCCAAGAACATGTCCCTGACACCCAAAGCGTCCGGCCTGCGCGGGGTCGCGCTCGCGACGGTCGCGGGCCTCGCCCTGATGGCCGGTGCGGTCTCGCTGCGCGGCCTCGCCCATGCGGAGGAGCCCGGCCGGCGCCTGCCGGAGGCCGCCGTGACCGCCCGGGAGACCGCGAAGGAGACCGGCCTGCGCACCGCGACGCTCGCCGGCGGCTGCTTCTGGGGCGTGCAGGGGGTGTTCCAGCACGTGCGCGGCGTCCGCCGGGCCGTGTCGGGCTATGCCGGCGGCGACGCGTCGGATGCGCGCTACAGCGCGGTCAGCACCGGTGGCACCGGCCATGCCGAGGCGGTGCGCATCACCTACGATCCCAAGGTGATCCGCTACGACGAGCTGCTGCGGATCTTCTTCTCGGTGGCGCTCGACCCGACGCAGGTGAACCGCCAGGGCCCGGATTCCGGCCCGCAATACCGCTCGGCGATCTTCCCCGCCGACGCGGAGCAGGCGCGGGTCGCCGAGGCCTACATCGCCCAGCTCGACGCCGCGCACGCCTACGCGAAGCCGATCGCCACGCGGATCGAGCCGGGCGCGACCTTCTACCCGGCGGAAGGCTACCACCAGGACTTCATGGCGAGCCACCCGAGCCACCCCTACATCGCCGCCAACGACGCGCCGAAGCTGCGCGACCTGCAGGCGCTGTTCCCCGAGCGCACCGCGCCGGAGCCGGTGCTGGTCGGCGGCCGCCCGCCGGCCTGAGGACGTCTCACGGGCCGAATCGGCCACCGGCCCGGCACGGGTGTTGTCATCATTGACAACACCCGTGCCGGGCCGCAAGGGATGGCATCATGACGGTGGTGCTGATCGAGAAATCCCGCACCGTCCTCAGCGACACCGCCTTCTTCGAGGTGACGCTCTGGCATGTCCCGGCCCCGGTCCCGGGCAGCCTGCATGCCTTCAAGTACCGGCTCGCCCTCGTCGTGAGCGGCGCGTGCGTGCTTCGCTACGACAACGAGCGCGGCAAGGGCGATCACCGCCCTATCGGATCGCGGGAGGACCGGTTCGCCTTCACGAGCCTGGAAGCCCTCTTCGACGCCTTCGAGGCCGACATGAGAAGGATCCTGGGATGAGCATTCTGACGGTCGGCATCGGATCCGTGGCGGATGCGAGGACCCGCTTCCTCGAGGCGGCCGCCGATGCCATGGCCGGGCACGCCGCAGCCGCTGCGCCGACAATCTACTTTGCCAGCTACGATGCGTTGCATCGCGTCCTCGCGCCGTCGCGCCTGGCGATCGTCAAGGCGATGGCGGGCCAGGGACCGCTCGCCATCCGCGAAGTCGCCCGGCGGGTCGGTCGCGACGTCCAGGCGGTGCATCGGGACGTGGTGACGCTGGCGGAGGCCGGCGTCGTCGACCGGTCGGACGCGGGCGTGACCTTCCCCTACGACCGGATCCATTTCGAGTTCGACGTCGGCGCCGCCGCCTGAGCGCGGGCGAGCCGGTCCCTGAGGGCCGCCCCCGCGCACCGCGACAATCCTGCGCCCTTCCCCCCTCCCGTGCCGCCGGCGCCCTTGTCCTGCCGCTCCGATCCGCGCCAGGATCGCCGGGTCGGCGAAAGGGGACCGGATCATGGCTGTGGCGTCGGGACCCGGAGCCCCAAACCCCCTCGACCTCGTGCCGATCGAGGATGCCAGCCTCGGGGCGTTCTACCGGAGCATGACCACGCCCGAGCGGCGCACCTTCTGGGCCTGCGCCGCCGGCTGGGCGCTCGACGGCATGGACTTCATGATCTACCCGCTGGTGATCGGCACGATCATCAGCCTGTGGAGGGTCGATCCGGGCACGGCCGGCCTCGCCGCCACCGTCACGCTGCTGGCCTCCGCGCTCGGCGGGTGGCTCGCCGGCTTCGTCGCCGACCGCATCGGCCGCGTGCTGACGCTGCAGATCACCATCCTCTGGTTCTCGGTCTTCTCGCTGGTCTGCGCCTTCGTGCAGAACTTCGAGCAGCTGCTCGTCGCCCGCGCGCTGCTCGGCCTCGGCTTCGGCGGCGAGTGGGCGGCCGGCGCGGTGCTGATGGGCGAGACCATCCGGGCGCAGTATCGCGGCCGGGCCGTCGGCTCGGTGCAGTCCGGCTGGGCGATCGGCTGGGGGATGGCGGTGCTGTCGCAGGCGGTGCTGTTCTCCTATCTCCCGCCCGAGAGCGCGTGGCGCTGGATGTTCGCGATCGGCGCGCTGCCGGCGCTGCTGGTGTTCTACCTCCGCCGCTACGTCGCGGAGCCGAAGGTCGCCGCCGAGACCCGCGCCAGGGCGCGCGCGGCCGGCGAGGAGCCTAAGCTCTGGGAAATCTTCGCCGGCCCGCTGCTGCGCACCACGATCCTGGCCTCGCTCGCCGCCGCCGGCTGCCAGGGCGGCTACTACGCCATCACCACCTGGCTGCCGCGCTACCTCACCACCGAGCGCGGCCTGTCGATCGTCTCCTCCACCGGCTACCTCTCGGCGCTGATCGTGGGCTCGTTTGCCGGCTACCTCGTCGGCGCCTGGCTCGCCGACCGGCTCGGGCGGCGCCCGCTGTTCCTGATCTTCTCGATCGGCGCGATCCTGGTCATCGTCGCCTACACCCAGCTGCCGCTCTCGAACGCGGTGCTGTGGGTGCTGGGCTTCCCGCTCGGCTTCTTCGCCTCGGGCTACTTCTCGGGGATGGGCGCCTTCCTCACCGAGCTCTACCCGACGCGGCTGCGCGGCTCGGGCCAGGGCTTCTGCTACAATTTCGGGCGGGGCCTCGGCGCGCTGTTCCCGTTCCTGGTGGGCGAGCTCTCGAAATCGATCGGCCTCGCCTCGGCGATCGCGGTCTTCGCCGCGGGCGCCTACGGCGTGTTCTTTCTCGCCGCCTTCGCCCTGCCGGAGACGCGGGGGAAGGTGCTGCACGCCGACGGGTAGGGGGACGGGTTTGTCCCTCCCCCCTCTGCGGGGGAGGGTGGGCCTCGCGTCAGCGAGGGTCGGGAGAGGCGAGCGACCTCTCCGGACAACGCGCTCCCCTCTCCCGACCCGCTGCGCGGCCCACGCTCCCCCGCTCAGGGGGAGGGAAAGACTGCGTCCAGTTCGGCGGAGAGGACGCCCTGATCCCGATCCGCGATTGCCCCGCCCCCGATCCGCCTCCCGCCGGCCCGACGCGCTACGCGGTGCCGGCGGGGGCGGTCGACAGCCATGCCCACGTGATCGGCCGGCCGCCGGC
>NZ_JAKSXU010000160.1:0-399 GCF_022829325.1 Methylobacterium sp. J-092
GCCTTACAGGACCATGGCGGTGCGCCCCGCGCGCATCCCCTCGCCCCGCACGCGGGGAGAGGGCCGCGACGACCCCGTCGTCGGCGCGGCGAGGCGGCACCCGACGGTGAGGGGGCTTCGACGGCGGACCCTCGTCCGGTGCCTTCCCCTCCGCCGCGGTTCGGCTTCGCGTGCGGTTCCCGGCTGCACGACGGGGTGGTGCCGGGCCGCTCCCCGCGTGCGGGGAGAGGGGAACCCGCAGCCCGTGCGATACGGGTGAGATGGGGGAGCCGACGCCCCGCCTCAGAACAAGCCCGCGAGATCCGACAGCACCGCCACCGACGCGAGGTCGCCGTACTCGTCCGGCTTCCCCGTGCGGTTGATCCAGGCGCAGGCGAAGCCGAAGGCGGTGGCGCCGGC
>NZ_JAKSXU010000061.1:0-56934 GCF_022829325.1 Methylobacterium sp. J-092
TCTCGCGGGCCTTGCCCTGCGCGTCGCGCAGCGACTTGGCGTAGGCCTCGCCGGCGGCGTCGGCTTCCGTCTTCATCGCCTGCGCCTGGTCGAGGTCGGCGGCGAGGCGCGCGGAGCGGTCGTGGAGAATGCCCTGGATGCGCGGGAGCGCGATGTTGGCCATCAGCCAGTAGAGCAGGCCGAAGGCGAGGGCGAGCCAGATCAGCTGCGCCAGGAAGGTGTGGGTCTCGAAGGGGGGGAACGCGGCGGCGTGCGCCGGCTCCGCGGCACCGGCCGGGACCATGTGGACGTCGGAACCGGCGGGCGGTGTGGTGAGGGAATTCGGCTGCGCCATGGCCCCGTCCGTATGACCTTGAAAGACGATGGAGCGCTCGCGCGAGGGGCGGAGCGCTCACTGGTGATCGGCCGCCGCGACCTCGAACGGCGCGGCGGCGGTGTCGGCGTCGATCAGACGGCGAACAGCAGGAGCAGGGCGATCAGCAGCGAGAAGATGCCGAGCGCTTCCGTCAGCGCGAAGCCGAGGAGCAGCGTGGCGCGCTGGCCGTCGGCGGCCGAGGGGTTGCGAAGGGCGCCTGCCAGGAACTGGCCGAACAGGTTGCCGAGGCCGATGCCCGCGCCGGCCATGCCGAGGCAGGCGAGGCCGGCGCCGATGTACTTCGCAGCGACGGGATCCATAGAAAACTCCTGAAGTGTCTTGAGAGTGCGTCGTTTGCCGCGGGTGGAGCCGGCCTGTTCAGTGGCCGGGGTGAAGCGCGTCGTTGAGGTAGATCGCCGTCAGCGTCGCGAAGACGTAGGCCTGAAGCGCCGCAACGAGGAATTCGAGAGCCGTCAGCGCGATCGTCAGGAACAGCGGGAGGGGCGATAGCACGCTCCATGCGCCTGCGGAAAGCAGCCCGACGACGAAGAACGCGAAGATCTTCATCGCGATGTGACCGGCGAGCACGTTCGCGAACAGACGCACCGACAGGCTGATCGGCCGCGAGATGAACGAGATCACCTCGATCGGCACGAGGAGGGCCAGCAGCGGCTTGGGCACGCCCTGCGGCACGAACAGGCCGAAGAAGTGCGCGCCGTGCTTCATCACGCCGTAGATCACCACGACCGAGATCACCAGGGCGGCGAGGCCGAAGGTGATGACGAGGTGGCTGGTCACCGCGAAGGCGTAGGGGATCATGCCGAACAGATTCAGGATCAGCACGAACATGAAGAGCGAGAACACCAGCGGCATGAAGCGCTTGCCGCCGTCGCCGGTGGCCTGGTGCAGGGTGTCGGCGATGAACTCGTAGAAGATCTCGGCCAGCGACTGCATCCGGCCCGGCACGACCGAGCGGCTGGAGGTGGCGACGATCGTCAGGAGCGCGATGACGCCGACGGCGGCGAACATGTAGAGCGCCGACTGGGTGAACGCGAGTTCCTGATGGCCGAGATGCCCGAAGGGCAGGATCGACTTGAGCTCGAACTGATGGATCGGATCCGGTCGCAAGGCGACGGAGTGCCCCGGGTCGATGCTGGCCGCCATGCCGTCTTCCGCCCTCACGTCTCGTTGCCGGCGGCCCGCATGGCCGAACCGGATCGATGGTTACAAAACACCGGTCGCCCTCACGGATCCCGCGGGGTGTCCCGTCCGGAACGGGCGCCGGCGAAGCCGGATGCCCGCATCACGTTGAAGACGCCAGCGACGAAGCCCAGCATCAGAAGTACGATCAGACCCCAGGGTTTCGTCCCGAGCATCCGATCGAAGATCCAGCCGAGCACCCCTCCCGCGATCACGCCGGCGACGAACTCCGTGGAGAGCGTCATGGCCTGCCCGAGGGAGGACGGACTTTCGGACGAACCCGAACGCGACGAATGAGCGGGAGGGGCCGGGGGCCGCTTCCGTTCGATCTGCGTCTCGAGGCGTCGGAGCCTCGCTGAGAGTTCGCTGTCGGGCGGCGTGGGCCGTCCGGTCTCTCCCTCGTCCCTTGCGTCGTTGCCGCTCACAGCGAGAACTCACATCGGCGAGAGGAACGGAACCGGGCGGATTGCCTCCTTCGAGCGCGGCGCACCTTAGTTTCGGCGCCCCGGGGTGTCAAGGCTCGAAAGGTCGAGCTTAAGGCATTCCAGGCGTTGAGAAAATTACGCTCGGGGCCGTGCGCGTGCGCAGCGTCGCGCGAGACCCGCCCGGAACCCTCACGCACCGAGGATCGGCTTGATGATCTTCTCGATTCCGTCGACCGTCATCTCGCCGGTGTAGCGCTCGCCGTTGATGAAGAAGGTCGGCGTCGAATCGACCTTGAACGTCTCAAGGCCGCGCTGCTTCACGCCGTTGACCGCCGCGTAGAGCTTCTGGTCCTTGAGGCAGGCCTCGAACTTCTCCTTCGAGAACCCGGCCTGCTTGAGCATCTGCTCCAGGGCGTCGACCGGCTTCGGGGTGAAGGCCCAGGCCGGCTGCTGGTCGAACAGCAGGTCGGTGATCGGGTAGTACTTCGCCTCGCCGTCGCAGCGCGCCAGCATGAAGGCGGCGGTGGCGAGCGGATCGAGCGGAAACTCGCGCAGCGTGAACCGGACCTTGCCGGTGTCGATGTAGCGCTCCTTGAGCGTCGGATAGGTCATCTTGTGGAAGGCGGCGCAGTGCGAGCAGGTCATCGAGGCGTACTCGATGATCGTCACCTTCGCGTCCTTCGGCCCGAGCCAGACGTCGCCGAGCGGGCCCGGCTGCATCAGGCCGTCGACCGGCACGCTCTCGGCGAGCGCCGCCATCGACAGCTTGGGGAGGGTGAGGGCGGCGCCGATGGCGAGGCCCGTGGCTTTCAAAGCGTCGCGCCGGGTGATCATGGCCGTGGCTGCCTCCGCGTTCCGTCCTGTCGTCTTGTTGAGAGTGCGGTAACGGCGCGGGCGCATCGTGGCAAGGCGCCTAGCGCTTCGCCGACGTCGCGACGACGGCGAGCCCGAGCCGGTCGAGGGCGTCGCGCAGGCCGTCGTGCTCGATCGTCGAGACCGCCTGCGCGATCTCGCCGCGCCGGGCCGGGTCGACGGTCGCCTCCGGCGGGCGCCGGGCGCTGCGGCCGACCCGGTCCTGCTGCAGCACGATCCGGCCGACGCAGGCCCAGCCGTAATGGGCGTTGATGCGCTGGATCACCACCGGCGCGAGGTGCTGCAGCTCGATCGCGAACACGCCCTCGACCCGCACCACCAGCGTCCCCGAATCGGGCGCGTCGTCCGTCCGGCGCTTGCGCTTGGGCCATTCGAGCTTCGAGGGCCGGCAGAATCGTGCCAGCCGCTCCCCGACGATGTCGGGCCAGGCGGCGAGGATGTCGGTCGAGGCGAAGCCCTGCGCCGCGAAGGCCGGGCCGATGCAGCCCTCGATCAGTTCCGCCAGCGGTTTGACGCGCGCCATGTTCTTGGGACATCCCGCCGGTTGCGGGCGCGAGGATAGCGCAAGGCCGGCGGCAAAGGGAGCGCTTTCGGTGGAGAGCCCGGGCCGCTATGCCTGCCGGCGATGCCCGCGTCCGAACCCTTTCCGAAGGCCGCCGACCTGCTGGTCTGGTACGACCGGCACCGCCGCGTGCTGCCGTGGCGGGCGCTGCCCGGCGAGCGGCCCGATCCCTACCGGGTCTGGCTCTCCGAGGTGATGCTGCAGCAGACCACGATCGCGGCGGTGAAGCCCTACTTCGCGACCTTCCTCGCCCGCTTCCCCGACGTCGACGCCCTGGCCGCGGCGCCGGAGGAGGCGGTGATGTCGGCCTGGGCCGGGCTCGGCTACTATTCCCGGGCGCGCAACCTCCACGCCTGCGCCAAGGCGGTGGCCGCGGCCGGGCGCTTCCCCGATACCCTCGACGGGCTGCGCAAGCTCCCCGGCATCGGCGCCTACACGGCCGGCGCGGTCGCGGCGATCGCCTTCGACCGCCCGGAAGCGGCGGTCGACGGCAACGTCGAGCGGGTGATGACGCGGCTCTACGCGATCGAGGCGCCGCTGCCCGGCGCCCGGCCCGAGATCCGGCGCGTGACGCAAGCGCTGGTGCCGCTCGACCGGCCCGGCGATTTCGCGCAGGCCGTGATGGATCTTGGCGCCACCATCTGCACGCCGAAGCGCCCGGCCTGCGCGCTCTGCCCGTGGATGGCGCCCTGCCGCGCCCGCGCGGCCGGCAACCCGGAGACCTACCCGCGCAAGCTTAAGGCCGTGAAGGGCTCCCTGCGGCGCGGCGCGGCCTTCGTCGTCCTCCGCTCCGGCGACGAGGCCGTCCTGCTGCGCACCCGGCCGCCGGAAGGCCTGCTCGGCAGCATGGCCGAGCCGCCGATGAGCGCATGGGCACCGGACTACGACCCCGCAGGCGCGCTCCTCGACGCGCCCCTCGACGCGCGCTGGAAACGGCTGCCGGGCCTGGTGCGGCACGGCTTCACGCATTTCCCGCTGGAGCTGACCGTGTTTCTCGCCCGCGTCGCGCTGTCGACGCAGGCGCCGGCCGGGATGCGCTTCACGCCGCGGCGCGACCTCGACGCGGAGCCGCTGCCCGGCGTGATGAGGAAGGTGCTGGCCCAAGCCTTCGATCCGAAGCCGGAATCCGAGGCGAAGCCCCGCGGCCGGCCGAAGCGCGATCCGCCGCCGATGCCGATGCTGGCGGTCTGGGAAGCGCCCGAGATGGTCGCGGACCCGCCGCGCTTCCGCCCGGTGCCGAAGCCGACGCCGCGCATCGTCGAGCCGCCGGCGCCGACGGACGAGATGTTCGAAGGGGAGGCGGAGGTCGTGCCGCCCCCCCGCAAGCCGGCGCGGAAGGCGACGCGGAAACGCTGACGGCGCGCACGCATTCCCTCCGCCGCACCCAAGTCGGGCCTGCCCGACTTGGGCACACGAGATGCGGATCTCGGGAAAGCCCGCGATCCGTCGGGGGGGAGGGGGCGGGGTTCTAGCCCGCCGCCCCCATCACCGCGCGGAGCTTCGCGCGATAGGTGTCGATCACCACCAGCTTGCCGGCGCGCTCGGCGTGCCAGAACGTCCAGCCGTTGCAGGCGGGCAGGCCCTGGACCAGGGCGCCGACCTTGTGGATCGAGCCGATGGCGACGCCGACGTCGAGCTGGCCGTCCGGCCGCACCGTCGCCTTGAAGCAGCGGCGCTCGTCGGTGAGCACGTCGCCGGCCTTGAGATGGCCGGCCTCGACCACGCCGAGGAACGGCACCCGCGGCTCGGCGCGCTTGGTCGGCGCGACGAGGAGCGCGGCCCGCGACAGCGGCACCACCGCGTCGATGCGCCGGCGCGCGGCGTCGGCGTAGACCGCCTCGCGCTCGCAGCCGATGAAGCGACGCCCGAGCAGCTTGGCCACCGCGCCGGTGGTGCCGGTGCCGAAGAATGGGTCGAGCACCACGTCGCCGGGATTGGTCGCCGAGAGCAGCGTGCGGGCGAGCAGCGCCTCCGGCTTCTGGGTCGGGTGCACCTTGCTGCCGTCGGCGCCCTTCAGGCGCTCGTCGCCGGTGCAGAGCGGGATGAACCAGTCCGAGCGCATCTGAAGGTCTTCGTTGCCGCCCTTCAGCGCGTCGTAATGGAAGGTGTAGCCCTTCGATTCGGCCGAGCGGGAGGCCCAGATCAGGGTCTCGTGCGCGTTGGTGAAGCGCTTGCCGCGGAAGTTCGGCATCGGGTTGGCCTTGCGCCAGACGATGTCGTTGAGGATCCAGAAACCAAGATCCTGCAGCACGCTGCCGACGCGGAAGATGTTGTGGTACGACCCGATCACCCACAGCGTGGCGTTCGGCTTCATCACCCGGCGGCAGGCGGTGAGCCAGTCGCGGGTGAAGCTGTCGTAGCTGGCGAAGCTCGCGAACTTGTCCCAGTCGTCGTCGACGGCGTCGACCCGGCTCTGGTCCGGCCGCATCAGCGAGGCGTCGCCGAGCTGGAGATTGTAGGGCGGGTCGGCGAAGACGCAGTCGACCGACGACGCCGGCAGGCGGTTCATCGCCGCGATGCAGTCGCCGACGAGGATCTCGTCGAGGGGAAGGCGCTGGACGGCGGGTACGAGACCCATCCGTGGTGCCGACGAAGCGCGCCCGGTACGCGAGACATGTTTCCGGGCGGCGGCGTCGGCAACCACGGTACGCGGGGAAGCCATGGCAAACACCGGTTACGCGACTGACCGGCAGACCATGGCCCCGTTAAGGTAAAGGTCGCGTTTCCGATTTGCGGAACTTCATGTCCCGGTTTGGGGCTGGCGTTGCTTTCGATCTTTTTCTGGATCGTCGCGGCCTGTCGCGTTCACGTCGCCTTAACCATTCCCGTCACGGCGATTTGCCTTGCCGGGACCGCATCGACCGCACCCGATGCGGCGATTGTCGCGTTTCGCGCTCGCATGTCCGGATGGATCGCTCCAAGCGCCACGCGGCGACCGGGTCGTGCGACGACACGGTCGGGAACCGGAACGACCCGGCGGTGCAGGCAGGCGCCTGCGGCGCCGCGCCCACGAGCCCGGCCCAGCCCTACGCTAAGGCCAAGCTCAGTCGCGGGGCGGGCAGCAGGGTTTCGCTGAGTGCACGTCTCGGACCTCGACGGCGGTTCTTCCTGCGTCCCTGTGCGGGGGCATGAAGACTATACCGCAGCGTAATCGGGCATTCGCACCGAGAAAAAGACAAGTCTTCAATGCTTGCGCGTTGCTTGTAGCGACGAATGCGGACGACATCTTCGAAATTCGGCCGGAATGTGATCCGGCTGCCCAAAATGTGGGGGTCTCATTTCAGCCCCGTTCGGTCTCGATTGGCGCCGCCCTCGTCAACAGCCAAGGACCGAAGCATGCATTTCCGACCCGTCGCCAGAAACGCCGCCGTCACCCTCGGAACCGCCCTGTCGCTCGTCGCCGCCTCCTTGCCGGCCGCCGCCCAGAGCGGAGGCGCATCCTGGTACGGCAGCGGCCATCGCACCGCGAGCGGCGAGCGCTTCAACCCGAACGGGATGACCGCCGCCCACCGCAGCCTGCCCTTCGGCACCCGCGTCCGCGTCGAGAACCGGCGCACCGGCCGGTCGGTCGTGGTGCGGATCAACGATCGCGGCCCGTTCGTCCATGGCCGCATCATCGATCTGTCCCGCGGCTCGGCCCGGGCGCTCGGCATGGGCGGCACCACCTACGTCTCGCTGCACGTCGTGAACTGATGGGCAGGCCGGCCGACGTTGCCCTGCACCCCGGCCGGCCCCATCTCCGGGCTTGAACCGGAGACGCAGCGCGAAAAGCCATGGCAAAACCCCTCATCGTCGACATCCCGCACGACCTCGGCCGCGACGAGGCGCGCCGCCGCATCGAGACCGGCGTCGAGCAGGGGCGCGCCTTGCTCGCCAAGAGCGGCGTCACCATCGAGAACCTCGCCTGGACCGGCGACCGGCTCGACTTCGCGATCTCGGCGATGAAGCAGAACATGAACGGCCAGATCGACGTCGGCCAGGAGAGCGTGCGCGTCGAGTGCCACCTGCCGCTGCTGCTCGCGCTGTTCGCCGACAAGGTGAAGAAGATGGTCGGCAAGGAAGGCAATCTGCTGCTGACCAAGAAGTAGCGCCGGAACACCCGGCGCGACCGCGCCGTTCACGCTCGTCACGCGGCGCGCGCCAAGACGCGCCGCGACCCCAGCGAGGAGCGTTTCCCATGGCCGATCCCGGCGCGATCCCCGAGGTGCCGACGAACCCGACGCCGGCCCCCGACACGCCCTACGACCCGCCGACCGTGCCGAGCCCTGCGCCCGGCCCGGAGATCCCCGGCGAAACCCCGAGCGAGGCGCCCGGCATCACCCCGGCCGAGGTCCCCGTGACCACGCCCGGCATGCCGACGCCGACCGGCCCCGCCGACCCGGTCGCCTGAGCGCATCGGCATTTGTGGTGAAGCGGCCGCGCTGCCATAAGCCCGGCCATGGCCGCCCCACCGCTCCTGACCCTTCAAGACATCGCGCTCACCTTCGGCGGCACGCCGCTGATCGAGGGAGCGGGGTTCTCCGTCTCGCCCGGCGAGCGCACCTGCCTCGTCGGGCGCAACGGCTCGGGCAAGTCGACGCTGATGAAGATCGCCGCCGGGCACGTCGAGCCGGATCGCGGCGTCCGCTTCGTCCAGCCCGGCACAACGATCCGCTATCTCGCCCAGGAGCCGGATTTCTCCGGCTTCGCCACCACCCTTGACTTCGTCGAGGCGGGCCTCGGCGACGGCGACGCCCATCACCGCGCCCGCTACCTGCTCGAGAGCCTCGGCCTCGACGGCAGCGAGGACCCGACGCGGCTCTCGGGCGGCGAGGGCCGCCGCGTCGCGCTCGCCCAGGCGCTGGCGCCCGAGCCCGACGTGCTGCTGCTGGACGAGCCGACCAACCACCTCGACCTGCCGGCGATCGAGTGGCTCGAGGCCGAGCTGAAGGGCACCCGCGCCGCGATGGTGCTGATCAGCCACGACCGGCGCTTCCTCTCCGCCCTGTCCCGCGCCACGATCTGGCTCGACCGCGGGGTCACCCGCCGGATCGAGCAGGGGTTTTCCGGCTTCGAGGCCTGGCGCGACGCGTTCTTCGAGGAGGAGGAGCGCGACCGGCACAAGCTCGAGCGCAAGATCAACGACGAGGAGCACTGGCTCCGCTACGGCGTCACCGCCCGGCGCAAGCGCAACGTGCGCCGCCTCGGCAACCTGCACGCGCTGCGCAAGGAGCGCCGCGACGACCGCCGCCCGGTCGGCACCGTGACGATGCAGGCCGGCGAGGCCGAGGCCTCGGGCACGCTGGTGATGGAGGCCAAGAACGCGAGCAAGAGCTTCGGCGAGCGCCGGATCGTCGCCGACCTGTCCCTGCGGGTGATGCGCGGCGACCGCCTCGGCATCGTCGGCGCCAACGGCGCCGGCAAGACCACGCTGATCAACCTGCTCACCGGCAAGCTGCAGCCCGACGACGGCAGCGTCCGCCAGGGCACCAACCTGAAGATGATGCTGCTCGACCAGGCCCGCGCGGTGCTGGAGCCGAGCATGACCGTGACCGAGGTGCTGACCGGCGGCAGCGGCGATTCCGTCGTCGTCAACGGCGTCAGCCGCCACGTGGTCGGCTACCTGAAGGATTTCCTGTTCACCCCCGAGCAGGCGCGCACCCCGGTGTCGGTGCTCTCGGGCGGCGAGCGCAACCGGCTGCTGATCGCCCGCGCGCTGGCGCAGCCGGCCAACCTTCTGGTCCTCGACGAGCCGACCAACGACCTCGATCTGGAGACCCTCGACCTGCTGCAGGAGATGCTTGGCGACTATTCCGGCACCCTGATCCTGGTGAGCCACGACCGCGACTTCCTCGACCGCGTCGTCGGCAGCGTGCTGGTCTCGGAAGGCGACGGGCGCTGGGTCGAGTATGCCGGCGGCTACTCCGACATGGTCAACCAGCGCGGGATCGGCGTGCAGGCGCGCGCCGGCGCCAAGGGAAAAGCCGAAGCCAAGAGCGGCGCAAAGGCGGACCTCCGCGAAAGGGCCGAGGCGGCGCCCGCGTCGAAGGCGAAGCTGAACTTCAAGGACCAGCACGAGCTGAAGACGCTGCCCGCGCGGATGGAGAAGCTGCAGGGCGCAATCGCGCAGCTGCGCACGGTGCTGGCCGATCCCGGCCTGTACGCCCGCGACGCGGCCCGCTTCGACAAGGCGTCGGCGATGCTCGCCCAGGCCGAGGTCGAGCTGTCCGGCGCCGAGGAGCGCTGGCTCGAGCTGGAGATGCTGCGCGAAGGGTGAGCGTCCGCCGGCCTTCATGATGCCGCGATGGCGGTTCAGGTTTCCGGTGCAGAAGTTCCAGGACTCACACATCTCCGGGTGGCGGCACCGGACGGCGTGTTCGAAGCACGGCGCAGCACTCTCTCCCGCGCGGGGGAGGGGACCCGTGCCCGATCATGCGCTCTGTGAGACGAGGATCGCCCGCCATCATCGGATCGTAGCCCGTGCCGTCTCGCCATCCGCCCGCATCGCTTGACGGCCTGCGATCCAAGGGCTGGCTGCTCGGCTTGCCCGTGGTCGGGCTGATCTGGGTCGGCACCACGCTGTACGCCGGGCCCGGGATCGGCGCGCGGATCGCCGAGGCCGGCGAGGCGGTGGCGCAGGCGACCGAGGCCGGATCGCCCGAGCCCTGGCTCCGCGTCACGGTCCGCGGGCGCGACATCGTCGCCGAGGGCGAGGCGCCGGGGCCGGCCGCGCGCGCGGCGGCGCTCGCCCGGCTGGAGGCGCTGGCCGAGCCGCGCCGGATCGTGCCCGAGATCGGGCTGATCGAGACCGCCGCGCCCTTCGCCTGGAGCGCCACCCGGACCGCCCCCGACCGCATCGCGTTCTCCGGCAGCCGCCCGGCGGAGATCGGCCGCGCCGCCCTGCGGACGCGCCTGGCCGCCGAGATCCCCGACGAGACGGCGATCGACGACGCGGCCCATGCCGCCCGCGGCGCGCCGCCCGACTTCCCCGCGGCGGCGGCCTACGCGGTCGCGCGCCTGCGCAACCTCGCGCCGGGCGCCATCGCCACGGTGACGGACATGGCGATCGCCGTTTCGGGCGAGGCGGTGGACGTCGCCGCCTACGACGCGCTGCGCGCCGCGCTCGCCGAGCCGCCGCCGGGCTACACGCTCGGCCGGGTCGACGTCCTGCCGGCGCGGATCGACGACTTCACCATGGCCGTGTCGCGAAACCCCGGCGGCGGGGTGGTGCTCACCGGCTCGGTGGTCTCGGAGGCGGCGCGGGCCGAGATCGGGCGGCTGGCCGCGGAGATCGCCGATGGCGTCGCGGTCGAGGACCGGATGCGCACCGCCCGCGGCCTCGCCAAGGACATCGAGCCGGACGCGCTCGCCCGGTTCCTGGTCCGCCTCGTCGGGCTGATGCAGAGCGGCGGCGCCCGCTTCGACGGCGCCCGGGTGTCGGTCGCGGGCGACGCCGTCGACAGCCAGGCCGTCGGGGAGATCGAGACGGCGATGCGCGACGCCAGGCCCGCCGGGGTCGGAGCCGGCGCGGTGGCGCTCACGGTGAAGCCGCTCTCGCCCTACCGCGTCGCGATCCGGCGCGAGGCCGACAGCGTCAGCCTGTCCGGCCACCTCCCCGATACGGAAGCGCGCGACCGGCTGCTCGCGGTGGTGAAGCCGCGCTTCTTCCGCGAGCGCATCGTCGACCGCACCCGCATCGCCGACGGCGCGCCGCCGGACCTCGCCGCCGCCCTGTCCGCCGCGGTGCCGGTGCTGGCGAGCCTGTCGAGCGGCGAGGTCGCGGTCGCCGACCGCACGCTGACGCTCTCGGGCGAGAGCCTGTATCGCGAGGCCGCGGGACGGGTCGCCCGGACACTGCCGGCCGCGATGCCGCCGGGCTGGAGCGCCACCGTCGCGGTGGTGCCGAAGACCCCCGTGCCGACGCGCGATCCCGAGGCCTGCCGCGCCGAGGCGACGGCGCTCGTCGGCGGAACCAGCCTGCGCTTCCCGCCCGGCTCGGGCGCGCTCGCGCCGATCTTCTATCCGGTGCTCGATCGTCTCGCCGATCTCGCCAAAACCTGCCCCGCGCTGCGCATCTCGGTCGCCGGCCACGGCGATCCGGCCAAGCCCGCGCCCGCTCCGCCCGAGGCGAAGGTCGCCGACGCGTCCGGGGCGCAGGCAGGGGCCAAGCCCGATCCGGCCAAGGTCGATGCCACGAAGCCTGACGCCAAGGCATCGGACAAGAAGGCCGCGCCGGCGTCCAAGGATGCCAAGCCTGCCAAGGATGCCAAGTCGAGGGATGCCAAGCCGAAGGACGCGAAGCCCAGGGAGGCGACCGAAGCGCCCGAGCCCGACCTGGCGCGGCTGCGCGCCGGGGTGGTCGTCGAGTACCTGCTCCAGGCCGGCGCCGGCGTCGATCAGCTCAGCATCGCGGACAAACCCTCGGACCGGCCGGGCATCGCCTTCGCCGTGCTGCCCTGACCGTCAAGAGGCTGTTCGCCCGTGATGCTTCTCCTCGCCGGCCTGTGGCCGGGATCGCTCGCCGCCCTGATGCTCGGGCTCGGCGTCGGCCGGCTCGCCGGGTTGCCTTCCGGCCCCGCGATTCCCGCTGCGCTCGGGATCGCGACCCTGGTGCTGGCCGGCATCGCCCTCGCGGGGATCGTGCCCGGCACCGCCGGGTTCTGGCTCGAGAGCGCGGTCGCGATGCTGGCGCCCTACCTCGCCGGCTGCGCGCTCGGCGGGCTCGCCCGGCGCCTCGCGGGGGTGCGACCGAGCGAGCCCCCCACAACCTGAAGCCGGCGCGGAACCGAGGCGCCCCGGTCCGGCGTTGCCCCTCCAGACAGAGCCTTCGGGCTCACCGGAGACACGCAACGGACCCCAAACCATGAGACTCGATCGCTCCGCCCGCCGTCGCCTCACCTTGCGCCCGCGCGCCGGCCTCGCCGCCACCGCGCTCCTCGCCGCCGGCCTCGCCGGCTCCGGTGCGCTCGCAATGCTCGGCGACTTCGTCGAGCCGGCGCGCGCGCAGTCGGCGGCCAGCCGCATCGACCAGCCCACCGCCGCGACCCTGCCGGAGGCCGAAGGGCGGTTGAACGGGACCGTCCCCTCGGCCCGCGCCCTCGCGCCCGGCACCGACGTGATGGACACCGGCACCGTCGGCGCCGCGCGGGTGAACCCGAAAGCGCACCTACCCGACGCCACGCGCTCCGCCCGCTAGGCGCGACGCAACCTCGGCCCGGCCCCCGCCGTTGATCGGCGGGGCTTTTTCGTGCGCTCCGTCCATCCTGATTGAAGGAAACCACCATGGGTCTGCTCGATTCGGTGATCGGCGGCGTGCTCGGGCAGGTGCTCGGCGGCGGACGCAGCGGCAACCCGGGCGGCGCGGCCGGTGGCGCGATGTCGCCGATCGTGAAGGCGCTGCTGATGCTGCTGCTCGCCAAGGGCGCGAGCGGCGGGTTGGGCGGCGCCCTCGGCGACGTGTTTGGCGGCGGCCAGCGCCGGCCGGAACCCGGCCCGGACACCGAACGCTCCGGCGGCGCCGGCCCCTACGGCCGCGATCCGGGCCACTCCGCCGACGATTCCGCCCAGGATCCCGGCGACATCGGCGGCTTCGACCAGGACGGCGGCCGCCGCGACGCTCCGCTGCCGCCCGGCGATTTCAGCGACCTCTCCGGCATGCTCGACGGCCCCGGCGACCGAGCCAATGTTCCTCAATCAGGAAATGTTTCACATGAAACATCGGGCCAGATCGGCGGGCTCGACAGCCTCGTCGACCGCTTCCGGCAGGGCGGCCTCGGCGACGTGATCGACTCATGGATCGGCCACGGCAGCAACCGCAGCATCGAGCCCCAGGACCTCGCCCGCGCGCTCGGCCCCGACACCCTCGGCGCGCTCCAGTGCCAGACCGGGATGGACCGGGACTCGCTGCTGTCGCAGCTGTCTCAGGTGCTGCCGGAGGTGGTGCACGGGCTCACGCCGCAGGGGCGTGTGCCGGATGCAGGTGAGCGGCGGGGGTGGTAAACCTAAGGTACGATAGCGCTCATATTTTCGACTTTCGAATCTGTTTTATCAGATTGTCTCGAAAATCCTGTTGTCTCGCAGTCTCTGAAGAAAAATCTCTGCCTGTATCTTTGACCGCTAGTTCGATAAATTCACAGACTTTATCAAACTCTATCTTCGACTTTTCCTCATCCCATAAAACGGCGTTCACTTTATTACAGTAACTATCGATTTTTCCACTCGAAAGCTGCGGCATTTCATCGCCACTTATTGAATAACGCAATCCCATGGGAAGATACCATCTAAAATTTTTATACTTTGACTCCAGGCGAGTATTTCGAAATAGAAATTCCATCCTATATGCTGCGAACGCTGATGTATAGTAGGGTGATAATTTATGCCCTTTGGCAAAAATATTTTTTCCAACTGTGCTCAATATTCTGCCGTAATAGCGGCTAGACCTGTGAGGTTCATCTAGAAATGTCGCAGCAAAAGCGCGTACTAATACGCCGCGCGAGATAACCTTGACTTTCTGCAGCGATTGACCTGCATATTGTTTAGATCTCCTTTCATAGAAAACTCTTTGCTCATCATCAAATGTTTCAAAATAGGATTCTATCTTTTTCTGAAATTCATCCAAGGATATAAAGTCTTCTTCAGTTACCTCTGTTTGGCGATTTGATGATCGGATTACAAAATTTATTATTTCTTCATTTTCGGTGACGACAATCTTTACCGGAACATTGACTGTGTCATCGAGTAATTCTTTGTTTGAATACAAAACAAGACTCGTCTGACAACCATTTACAATCTGAAAATCTTTTAGAGTGAAGGTATCTGAAACTCTTACAAGTTCTTTCGCGACAACTGTCACGCCATTGTTTTTGATCGCAAAGTCAATCTTTCGATCAGATTGCAAAGTACTGTCGATTTCTTTATTTACATCGTTACTTCCTTGATAGTCTCTAACATTTGCATAAAAGACGGACTTTCTGATATTACCACTTTCGTCAGTGATAAGTTTCAAATATTCGGACGAAGGTAAAAGCGCTAGATGAGCTTCACTCACTTGCGCGTCAGTGGGTATAATAATGGATTTCGAAACCTTAAATTTTACGGTCAATGCAGCTTCGGCAGATCGATATAGATCTTGCAGCTCGGATCCGCCTACTGGAATAAATTCAACACTCCTGAAAATTTGCAGGTCTTGTAGTTGCTTTTGATGGGCCGTTGCAGCATTCTGCGGATGAACTTCGTTATTCCAAATACCGGTTGTAACATAGTAACATTTTATTCGAGGATTTCCATGCTTGAAGAGAGATGGATCAGAGTAAATAGCGTCACGCATTAACTCGAAATCTTGGATTTTTTCTGCCCTAGGAAGTTTCGGATCCGTCGAGAAAAAGTCATTCACTCCAAGAAAGAACTTAGAAATGTCTCCAGTGTCGAAAGACGGAGATGTTTTAGACTGGACAAAGATAAATGTATCGTCTAAAAATTTATTGTCTTTTGCGTAAGACATGATTTCTTCGGCAGAAGAAACAAACGACCCGTTCACGAAAACGCCCATTCCATCAATGGACATCTGATCGTTTTCTCCAGTATGGAAATCCATTACTGAGATTTCGTCTTCGTCAAATTGTTTGAGTATTAGATAATTCGCAAAATGCTCAAATTGCGTTTCAATAGTTAGATTTGTAATGCTTTGATTTACAACAAATTTATCAAGTAGACTTTTAGTAATTCTGTCCATCGAAGTGGTCTTTACTTCGGCTTTTTTTGCCATCTTAACCTACCAGTTCGACGGACATTTTTAAGTCCGGTCAAACTGATTATACCTAGGTTCGATTAAAAATCAACGCTAGGTTAAACCCGACGCATCACCAAGCTCGCATTCGTCCCGCCAAACCCGAACGAATTCGACAGCGCGATGTCCACCCGCCGGCGCTTGGCCTCGTGCGGCACGAGGTCGAGGGCGGTCTCGACGCTCGGGTCGTCGAGGTTGAGGGTCGGGGGGATGACGCCGTCGCGGATGGTCAGGATCGAGAAGATCGCCTCGATCGCGCCGGCGGCGCCGAGGAGGTGGCCGACGGCCGACTTGGTCGAGGACATCGCGACGCCCTCGGCGGAGGCGCCGAGCAGGCGCTCGACGGCGCGCAGCTCGAGCTCGTCGCCCATCGGCGTCGAGGTGCCGTGGGCGTTGATGTAGTCGATCGCGCCCGGGTCGATGCCGGCCCGCTTCACGGCCGCCGTCATGCAGCGGAAGGCGCCGTCGCCGTCCGGCGAGGGGGAGGTGATGTGGTAGGCGTCGCCCGACATGCCGTAGCCGACCACCTCGGCGTAGATCTTGGCGCCGCGGGCCTTGGCGTGCTCGTACTCCTCGAGCACCACCACGCCGGCGCCTTCGCCCATCACGAAGCCGTCGCGGGCCTTGTCGTAGGGGCGCGAGGCCTTGGTCGGCGTGTCGTTGAAGCCGGTGGACAGCGCCCGGCAGGCGGCGAAGCCCGCGATCGACAGGCGGTCGACCGGCGATTCGGCGCCGCCCGCGACCATCACGTCGGCGTCGCCCAGCATGATCAGGCGGGCCGCGTCGCCGATCGCGTGCGTGCCGGTGGAGCAGGCGGTGACGACGGCGCTGTTCGGACCTTTCAGCCCGTGCGCGATCGAGACCTGGCCCGAGGCCATGTTGATGATGCGGCCGGGGATGAAGAATGGCGAGATCCGCCGCGGGCCCTTGTCCTTCAGGGTCACCGAGGCGTCGTAGATGCCGCCGATGCCGCCGATGCCGGAGCCGATCATCACGCCGGTGGCGCACTGGTCCTCGTAGCTCGTCGGGTGCCAGCCGGCATCGTCGAGCGCCTGGCCCGCGGCGGCCATCGCGAAGACGATGAACGGGTCGACCTTGCGCTGCTCCTTCGGCTCCATCCACGCGTCGGGATCGAAGGTGCCGTCGCTGCCGTCGCCCAGCGGCACCGTGCAGGCGATGCGGCAGGCGAGGTCGGAGGTCTCGAAGGTGGTGATCGGCCCGGCGCCGCTGTCGCCGGCGATCAGCCGGCTCCAGGTGTGCTCGACTCCGCTGCCGAGCGGCGTGACCATCCCCAGACCCGTAACCACCACCTGCCGCATCGCGCTATCCCGAACCCGTTCCGCTTGAACAACGACAGCGGCGCGTCGGGTGTTTCCACCCCGCCCGCGCCGCGTCGACCCGAAGGACGTTTTGGCCGATCAGGCGGCCGAGTTCTTCTCCAGGAACTTCACCGCATCGCCGACCGTCTGGATGGTCTCGGCGGCGTCGTCCGGAATCTCGACGTTGAACTCTTCCTCGAACGCCATCACGAGCTCGACGGTGTCGAGGCTGTCGGCACCGAGGTCGTCGATGAAGTTGGCGCCCTCGACCACCTTCTCGGGCTCGACGCCCAGGTGCTCGACGACGATCTTCTTCACGCGCTCAGCGATATCGCTCATCGTTGCTGGTCCTCGGTCTTCACGTTACGTGGGTGAAAGGAATGGCGCCGTTGCCGCCGTGGCCCTTGCTTCGGGCCGGTCCTGTTTCGAGCGGCTGGTGACCGAACGCGCTGGGTCCTGAAATCCTGTTGGCCTTGGACTCGGAACCCGCCGAACCGTCAACCCCTTGCACGGCAGCCGGGGTGTTAACACAGGGTTTCGGCGCTGGCGAGGCCCGGTTCACGAACCGTTCATCGGTGTGCTCCGGGCGCCGATTCCGCCGCGTTTTCCGCGGGATGGCCGGGCCGCGCGCCCCGGCGTCACACCATCGCCATGCCGCCGTTGACGTGCAGCGTCTGGCCGGTGACGTAGGCCGCTTCCGCCGAGGCGAGGTAGACCACGGCGGCGGCCACCTCCGCGCCCTCGCCGAGGCGCCCGGCCGGCACCCGGCCGAGGATGCCCTCGCGCTGCTTCTCGTTGAGCACGTCGGTCATCGGCGAGGCGATGAAGCCGGGGCTGACGCAGTTCACGGTGACGTTGCGCGAGGCGACCTCCGCCGCCAGCGCCTTGGTCAGCCCGACGAGCCCGGCCTTGGCCGCCGCGTAGTTGCCCTGGCCGGGGTTGCCGGTGGTGCCGACCACCGAGCCGATGTTGACGATGCGCCCGGCCCGCCGCCGCATCATCCCCCGCACCGCCGCCCGCGACAGGCGGAACGCGGCGGTGAGGTTGACGGCGATGACCTGGTCCCACTCCTCGTCCTTCATCCGCACGAAGATGTTGTCCCGGGTGATGCCGGCGTTGTTGACGAGGATGTCGAGACCGCCGAGCGCGGCCTCCGCCGCCGGCACCAGCGCCTCGACGGCGGCCGTGTCGGACAGGTTCGTCGGCAGCACGTGCGTGCGCTCGCCGAGCTCGCCCGCCAGCGCCTCCAGCGCCTCGGCGCGGGTGCCCGACAGCGCCACCGCCGCCCCCTGCGCATGCAGCGCCCGCGCGATGGCGCCGCCGAGCCCGCCGGTGGCACCGGTGACGAGGGCTTTCTTGCCGGTGAGATCGAACATGGGGATCACCTCATCTGTGGGTGTCGAAGTCTTGGTATCGGCTCCGCGCGTTTCCCGCCCCCTCTGCGGGGGAGGGTGGCCCCTGCGTCAGCGGGGGGCGGGGGAGGGGAGCGCCGTATCCGGAGGCGTCGCTCCCCGCATCCGACCCGCTTCGCGGGCCACCTTCTCCCGCAGAGGGGAGAAGGAAGGCGCCCGCGGGCCTCGATCACGCCACGGAGAACGCGGCGACGTCGTCCGGCGTGCCGACTGGCACCGCCGCGGCACCGGCCGCGATGCGCTTGACGAGGCCCGACAGAACCTTGCCGGAGCCGATCTCGGAGAACGCGTCGACGCCCGCCGCCGCCATGGCCGCGATGCTCTCGCGCCAGCGCACGGTTCCGGTCACCTGCGCCACGAGGTTTCGGCGAATCGCATCCGGATCCGAGACCGGCGCCGCGAGCACGTTGGCGTAGAGCGGCACGGCCGGCGGGTTGAGCATGACCGCGTCGAGCGCCGCCCGCATCGCCTCGGCGGCGGGCTGCATCAGGCGGCAGTGGAACGGCGCCGAGACGTTGAGCATCACCGCGCGCTTGATCCCGCGCGCCTGCGCGAGCGCCACGGCGCGCTCGACCGCGGCCCGGTCGCCCGAGAGAACGACCTGGCCGGCGCCGTTGTCGTTGGCGACGTCGCAGACCGCGCCCTCGGCCGCCTCCGCCGCGATCGCCGCGGCGGTCTCGACCTCGGCGCCGATCAGCGCCGCCATGGCGCCGTCGCCGGGGGCGACCGCCGCCTGCATCGCCTCGCCGCGGATGCGCAGCAGCCGCGCGGTGTCGGCGATCGTGAGGCTGCCGGCGGCGGCGAGGGCGGAATATTCCCCGAGCGAATGCCCGGCGACGAAGGCGACGTCGCGCGCGAGATCGAGCCCGCGCTCGGCCTCCAGCACCCGCAGCACCGCGAGGCTCGCGGCCATCAGCGCCGGCTGCGCGTTGGCGGTCAGCGTCAGCGCGTCGAGCGGGCCCTCGAACATCACGCGGGAGAGCGGTTGGCCCAGAGCGTCGTCGACCTCGGCGAACACGGCGCGCGCCTGCGGGAAGGCCTCGGCCAGCGCCTTGCCCATGCCGACGGCTTGGCTGCCCTGGCCCGGAAAGATGAGTGCCCGCACGGTCGCTCCGTCGCCTAACCCATTGTCGGAAAGGGCGGCGCAGTCGCACCACCCGCCGCGGGTGTCAACAATGCAGCGCACAAACGGGGCCTGCGCCCCGGGTCGTCGCGGCTCGGCGATTCGTGCCGTCGGCGGCACGGTCTCGCGGGGATGCACGACGCAATAAACCGCTGTGCTTGTTGCCAAACCGCAACCGGTGTATGAGCCGGCACCGCCCGACATCCCCGTATCCGCTGGAAGGAGCCGCCGCGCATGGCTCGCGTCACCGTCGAAGATTGCATCGAGAAGGTCGAGAACCGGTTCGAGCTGGTCCTGCTCGCGAGCCACCGCGCGCGTCTCCTCGCCGCCGGCGCGCCGCTCACCGTGGACCGCGACCGCGACAAGAACCCGGTCGTGGCGCTCCGCGAGATCGGCGACGAGACCATCACCGCCGACGACCTCAAGGAACAGCTGATCCACTCGATGCAGAAGTACGTCGAGGTCGACGAGCCGGAGGCCGAGGCCGTGCCGTTGCTGTCGAGCTCGCCTACCGCCGCCGCCGTCTCGCCGACCGCCGCGAGCGACGATTCCGCGCCGCAGTTCGACCGCATGAGCGAGGAGGACCTGCTCCGCGGCCTCGAGAACCTGGCGCCGCCGGTCGAGACCGACGACGAGGGCGAGTAGCCTTCGGCGTCGTCGCCGGACTTCGGACTTTCACGGGCCCGGCGGAGACGCCGGGCCTTTTGCTTGCGCGCCGCCTCGGCTTTCTCGGGCTGCGACGCATTCGGGGCTGGCGCGCGGCCGCGGCTTGCGTGAGACTTGCGCCTCCTCGCGATCGGAAAGGGTCTCCCGGCGGATGATGCGCCAGTACGAACTCGTCGAGCGGGTGAAGCGCTACAACCCCGCGACGAACGAGGCGCTGCTCAACCGTGCCTACGTCTACGCCATGCGCGCGCACGGCACGCAGAAGCGGGCGTCCGGCGACCCGTTCTTCGCCCATCCCCTCGAGGTCGCCGCGATCCTCACGGACTTGCGCCTCGACGACGCGACCATCGTCGCGGCGGTGCTGCACGACACCGTCGAGGATACGGCGGCGACGCTCGACGAGATCCGCGAGCTGTTCAGCCCCGAGATCGGCGCGCTGGTCGACGGCCTGACCAAGCTCAAGCGCCTCGACCTCGTCTCGAAGCGCGCGGCGCAGGGCGAGAACTTCCGCAAGCTGCTGCTCGCCGTGGCGGCGGACGTGCGCGTGCTGCTGGTCAAGCTCGCCGACCGCCTGCACAACATGCGCACGCTCCAGCACATGCGCGCGGACAAGCGCGAGCGGATCGCGCAGGAGACGCTGGACATCTACGCGCCGCTGGCCGGCCGCATGGGCATGCAGGAGCTGCGCGAGGAGCTGGAGGACCTGTCCTTCCGCAACCTCAAGCCGGAGATCTACGCCACCGTCACGCGGCGGCTCTCCGACCTCACCGCGAAGACCGAGAGCCTGGTCGACACCATCGAGCGCGACCTCACCGCAAAACTCTCCGCCCGCGGGATCGAGGCCGCCGTCACTGGCCGCCAGAAGCGGCCGTTCTCGATCTGGTCGAAGATGGAGCGCAAATCCGTCGCCTTCGAGCAGCTCTCGGACGTGTTCGGTTTCCGCGTCGTCGTCGAGACGCTGGACGATTGCTACGCGGCGCTCGGCGTCGTCCACACCACCTGGCCGATGGTGCCGGGGCGCTACAAGGACTACATCTCGACACCGAAGCAGAACGACTACCGCTCGATCCACACTACGGTGATCGGCCCGAAGAGCCAGCGCGTCGAGCTGCAGATCCGCACCCGGGCGATGGACGACATCGCCGAGTACGGCATCGCCGCGCACGCGCATTACAAGGAGGCCGGCAAGCTGCCGGCCGGCCGCGAGCCGGAGGGCGGCGTCGCCCCGCGGCTGGCGGCCGAGAGCGGCGCCTACCAGTGGCTGCGCCGCACGATCGAGCTGCTGGCCGAGGGCGACAGCCCCGAGGAGTTCCTCGAGCACACCAAGCTCGAGCTGTTCCAGGACCAGGTGTTCTGCTTCACGCCGAAGGGCCGGCTCATCGCCCTCCCGCGCGGCGCCACGCCGATCGACTTCGCCTACGCGGTGCACACCGACGTCGGCAACTCGGCGGTCGGCGCCAAGATCAACGGCCGGATGGCGCCGCTGCTGCACGAGCTCGCCAACGGCGACGAGGTCGAGATCTCGCGCTCGGACGGCGCCGCGCCGCCGGCCGCCTGGGAATCGCTCGTCGTCACCGGCAAGGCCCGCGCCGCGATCCGGCGCGCGACCCGCTCGGCGGTGCGTCGGCAATATGCCGGCCTCGGGCGCCAGATCCTCGACCGGGCGTTCGAGCGCGCGGGCAAGAGCTTCACCGACGACAAGCTGCGCGGCGCGCTCCCGCGCCTCGCCCGCGCCTCGGCCGAGGACGTGTTCGCGGCGGTGGGGCGCGGCGAGATGTTCTCGGGCGACGTCGTGCGCGGCGTCTACCCAGACTACAAGGACGAGCGGAAATCGGGCCCGGCCGGGGTGCCGCAACCGGTAGTCAACGGCGCCGGCCGCTTGATCCGGTCGAAGGACCAGACCATGCGCCTGACCTTCCCGGGCGGCGGCGCGGCGGACGGAACCGACGCGATCCCGATCCGCGGCCTCGCCGGCGACCTGCCCGTGAGCTTCGCCCCGGACGGCGGCGCGGTGCCCGGCGACCGCATCGTCGGCATCCTGACGCCCGGCGTCGGCGTGACGATCTACCCGATCCAGTCGGCGGCCCTGGCCGCGTTCGACAACGAGCCCGAGCGCTGGCTCGACGTGCGCTGGGACATCGAGGCGGACGCCACCGAGCGCTTCCCCGCGCGGCTCGCCACGCAATCGATCAACGAGCCCGGCGTGCTGGCGCAGATCGCACAGGTGATCGCCGACCACGACGGCAACATCGACAACCTCTCGATGAAGCGCCGCACCCAGGACTTCACCGACATCGTGATCGACCTCTCGGTCTGGGACCTGCAGCATCTGAACGCGATCATCGCGGAGCTGCGCGGCAAGCGGACGGTGAGCCGGGTCGACCGGGTGAACGGGTAGGGCGCCTCGGCGCGAGGACGTGGACGACGACTCGCGGCTTGCCACACCAGCTCGCCGCACCCTGGAGGCCATGCCCGCGGTGCCCGTGCTCTTGGTCGAACGATGCTTCACGCCGGGCCCGGTCGACGCCATCGCGGAGCGCTTTTCCCGGTCCGGGCGGGTGAGCCCGGACTTGTGGCGATGCCGCTCTCGGATCGCGTGGCCGCAGCACGAACCCGATCGCGCCGCCTGAAGCACGCTCGGGACGATGGATCCAGTCCCGACCGGATCATCCCTGAAGAATGCACCGTTCAGTTTCGCAAGATCGCCGGAATGGCGCTCGCGGTGATCGGCGCGAAGCGGCAAAGCTCATCGGCGAGATCGGCACCCCGGCGCTCGACCCGATGCTCGAAACCGTTCTGTCGCGCCTTTCCATCCTTCGGGGAGCCGGCCTTCTGGACGCGGTCCTCGACCCGGCATCGATCGGCATCCACCCGATCGACTATCGTTCGCGAAATGAGCGCCCTCGACACGCCTCCGAAATTGGTAGAGGATCGTATTCGCTCGACGATGTATTATATCGTCCGATTCGCATGCAATCACCCGAGGAGGCGCCCATGCTACGCAGCCTGTGTGCGGTCGCGCTGCTGTCGATCCCGGCGACCGCCGACGCCATCGAGCCGTCGGAGGTGTACGGCACCTGGAAGCTTGTCAGCAGCGTGACGCGCTTCATCGATTCCGGCGAGGAGCGCAACACCCTCGGGTCGAAGCCGGTCGGTTACATCACCTACTCGCCCGACGGGCGCATGATGACGGTTGCCGTGAGCAACGAGCGGCCGAATGTCGAGAAGGCGACCAATCTGACCGATGCCGATCGCGCGAAACTGTTCCGGACGATGTGGGCCTATGCGGGAACGTTCACCTTGAACGGCAACGCCATCACCCACCACGTCGATGCATCGTGGAACGAATTCTGGAGCGGCCAAGACTTCATACGGGATATCGTGGCTCGGGATGGTCGGCTGATCTACACGACGAAGCCGCAGATGTCGGTCCAGGAGGGGAAGATGGAGGTGCTCACGATCGTCTGGGAGAAGGTCAGATAGTTTTCTTGCTGCGTACTCGACACGCTGCTCGGCGAGGCATGGCGCATGTCGAAGGATCGAGAGCGACCCCTCTGCGACTCAGCCTGCATTGGTGCCGCTCGTTGCCCGAAGACGTTTCGGATACGGTCGAGAATGGCATGCGCCACGTACTTCGCCGTATCGCATGATCCATCATATTATTTGGATGTTTCGATTGCGAGGTCGATTGTTGTTCGAGGAAATATTGCAGATACGGACAGTTGTTTGATCGGCCGTAGATACGTATATAGACGTGTCTGACCGCCATATTTCATAAGAGGGTTTGGCGATAATCTACGTCCGTTAAAAAAATCATGCACCTCAGCGAGGAGGACGTCCAATGTTGAAGAAGACAGTGGTATCCGCTGCCGTTGCAACGATGATCGCCGGGACGGTGGCTGCTCGCGCCATGCCGATGAACGGCACGTTCTGGGTTCACTACGACAAGCAGAGTCCGCAACCGACGGGTCCTGACCGCGTGCAGATCGACGAGAGCGGTTCGGGCGTCAACAGGAGCCCGGGTCAGCCGCTCGACAACGCGCAGGTCACGCTCGAGGACAGCGTGACGCTCGTGAAAGGTCAGGGGCCGGTGAAGGGTAGGATTACCCTGACGACGCCGGACGGTTCGGTGACCAGTACGCTGCAAGGGAAGGTGACGACCGATCCGCAGGGGCGCCTCATGGCCGTCGGAAGCTCGAAGGTCGTCGAGGCGACGGGCCCGTTCGTGGGCATGAAGGGGAACGGGAATTTCACGACCACCTTCTCCTCGCCGACGGATCAGGTCACCCAATGGCAGGGGAACTTCAAGCCGCCCGCCGGCATGGCGTCCAACCGCTGACGTCGGCGACGCCGGCCCGTCCGCTGCCCCGCGGGCGGGTTTTTCGGGTTCCGAATGCGAGCCGGGACACGAACGCCTTCCTCTTCCCCTTCCGCTTGCCTCCACCTGCTCCCGCTGCCACAAGCGCAGCGGCCGCCATCACCCCGCGAGGAGCCGTGCGCATGAGTCCGGATGAGGTTCTCGCGGAGTTCCGCGATGCGGGCGCGCTGCTCGAAGGCCACTTCATCCTGAGCTCCGGCCTGCGCTCGGCGGTCTTCCTGCAGAAGATGGCGATTTTCTCCGAGCCGCCGCGCACCGAGCGCCTGTGCAGGGCGCTCGCCGCCGTGATCACGGCGCGCTTCGGCCCAATCGACATCGTCGTTTCGCCGGCGATCGGCGGCATCGTGCCCGGCTACGAGACCGCGCGGCACCTCGGGGCGCGCGCGATCTTCGTCGAGCGCGATCCCGGCGGCCCGTTCACCCTGCGGCGCGGCTTCAGCATCCCGGCCGGCCAGCGCGCGGTGATCGTCGAGGACATCGTCACGACCGGGCTGTCCGCGCGCGAATGCCTCGCCTCGCTGCGGGGCGAGCCCGGCGAGATCGTCGGCGCCGCCTGCCTGATCGACCGCTCGGGCGGCCGCGGCGAGATCGGCCTGCCGCTGCTCTCGCTCGTCACACTCGACATCCCGGCCTATCCCCCCGACGCGCTGCCGCCCGAGCTGGCCGCATTGCCTCCGGTAAAGCCGGGCAGCCGTGTCATGTCGCAGGCCTGAGCGCTGGCCGACGGGCTCACGCGCGTTTGATCGTCCCGGCAGCAGATGTTTCGCTGTTGTTGCGGGGCGAATGAGAAAAAGATCGACGAGGTTGTGTCGACCGATCGTCGAAAGGACGTTTTCCGTCGAAGGTTGACACATTCCATCGTGCGCTTCACACATGCCGTACGGTCACTATTGCGCACCGTCGCCGGCGATTTTTGGAACAAGCAGCGTCCACTGTCCTCCGTTGGGCCGACTTTGCACCCGTAACCTTGATGCGTGTCGTCCACCTGCTTTTCCGCGGGCGGTACGTGCCATGATTGTTTTGGTTATATTTTAGAAATGGATCGTGCCATGAGTGCACTACAGCGCAGCGCCCTGTTCATCGACGGCGCCAACCTCTACGCGACGACGAAGGCCCTCGGCTTCGACATCGACTACAAGCGGCTTCTGAAAGAATTCCAGTCCCGCGACAACATGATTCGGGCGTTCTACTACACCGCGATGATCGAGGATCAGGAGTATTCCTCGATCCGTCCGCTGATCGACTGGCTCGACTACAACGGCTACCGCGTCGTCACCAAGCCCGCCAAGGAGTTCACCGACTCGCTCGGCCGCCGCAAGGTCAAGGGCAACATGGACATCGAGCTTGCGATCGATGCGCTCGAGCTGAGCCAGTACATCGACCACATGGTGCTGTTCTCCGGCGATGGCGATTTCCGCTCGCTGGTCGAGGCGATGCAGCGCCGCGGCGTGAAGGTCACGGTGGTCTCCACCATCCAGACCCAGCCGGCGATGATCTCCGACGACCTGCGCCGCCAGGCCGACGAGTTCGTCGACCTCGTGCAGCTGATCGGCAAGGTCGGGCGAGACCCCGGCGAGCGGCAGGCTCGCCCGGCCGGCGACCGGACGCGCGACTATGCCGAGCGGCCCGCCCGCGCCAACCCGGGCCTGGAAAGCCGCTACGGCATCCGTCAGGGCGCGAACGGAGCGCCGGACGCCCCCGCCGAGGATTAGGCCTTCGCGGTTCCCTCCCCATCGAGCCAGGCCAGGATGTCGGCCGCGCTGCGATCGGGTGGGAACACCGGGTAGAACACCTTCGTCACGACGCCGTCGTCGACGACGAGGCTGAGCCTGCACAGCAGGATGGTACCGGCCGCCTCGAAGGTCGGCAGCCGCACCGCCATCGCGAAGGCGCGCGAGGCGTCCGACAGCAGCGTGAACGGCAGCTGCAGGCGCGTCGCCGCCTCGCGCTGGTAGGCGCCCGTCTGCGTCGAGAGCCCGTGCACCTGCGCGACGCCGCGGGCCTTCAGGTCGTCATGGAGATCGCGGAAGCCGCACGCTTGCGGCGTGCAGCCGCGTGCACCGGGAATCGCGTCCCAGTCCGCCACCAGGTTCGGCTGTCCCGGCGCGCCGGTTCGCGGATAGGCGAAGACCACCGTCCGCCCGGCGAGCTTCGCCAGCGAGACGCGGGTGCCGTCGGTCGCCGCGAGCGACACGTCCGGCAGCCTCATCCCGGTCAGGTGCGCCGCCGCACCGTCGTCGATCGGGGTGGGAAGGTCGGCGGGCAGGGCGAGGTTCGGGTCCATGGCGCGGCTCCGGTTCGAGCAGGCGATTCAACGAGATGGGGCATCGCGCACGCCACCTCTCGTTCCAGCCTCGAAATCTGCTTTCTTGAACGAACATCCGCGCGTCGCTTCCCTCCCCCCTCTGCGGGGGAGAGTGGCCCGCGAAGCGGGTCGGGAGAGGGGTGCGACGCTGCCGGATACGGCGCACCCCTCTCCCGACCCTCGCTCACGCGAGGCCCACCCTCCCCCGCAATGGGGGGAGGGAAGGCGCAATCGGACTCTCGCAACCCGGGCCGGGCATCGTCGCGCCGACCCGCGCGGCCGTCCGGGAGCTACCCCCGGTCGCGCATGATCCGGGCGCGGTCGCGCTGCCAGTCGCGCTCCTTGGCGGCCTCGCGCTTGTCGTGGGCCTGCTTACCCTTGCCGAGACCGAGCTCGACCTTCGCGCGGCCCTTCTCGTTGAAGTAGATCTTCAGCGGCACCACCGTGTAGCCCTGGCGCTGCGTCGCGCCGATCCACTTGTCGATCTGGCGGCGGTGCATCAGCAGGCGCCGCGGGCGCTTGGTCTCGTGGTTGAAGCGGCTCGCCTGGACGTATTCCGGGATGTAGGCGTTGAACAGCATCAGGTCGCCGCCCGACGGGCCGGCATAGGCCTCGCCGATGGTCGCGCGCCCGCTGCGCAGCGATTTCACCTCGGTTCCGGTCAGCGAGATGCCGGCCTCCAGGGTGTCCTCGATCGCGTAGTGGAAGCGCGCGGCGCGGTTGTCGGCGACGATGCGGCGGTTCGGTTCGGGTTTGGGAGCCATCGGTCTCTTCGGTGCCTGGCGTCAGCCGGCCAGGAGGCCGGCATGGCGCAGGGCGGCGTCGACGATCGCCTTGGTCGCGTCCGAGACCGGCACGAGCGGCAGGCGCACGTCGGCGCTCATGTGGCCGAGGCGTTCCAGGGCGTACTTCACCGGCGACGGGTTGGATTCGGCGAACAGCCCGACCTGGAGCGGCAGCAGCCGGTCCTGCAGCTGCAGCGCCTTGGCGAAGTCGCCCGACAGCGTCGCCTCCTGGAGGTCGGCGCAGAGCCGCGGCGCCACGTTCGACACCACCGAGATGCAGCCGTGGCCGCCATGGGCGTTGTAGCCGAGCGCGGTCGCATCTTCGCCCGAAAGCTGGATGAAACCCTCGCCCATGGCCTGCCGCTGGAGGCTGACGCGATCGATCTTGGCGGTCGCGTCCTTCACCCCGGCGATGTTCTTGAGCTCGAACAGGCGCGCCATCGTCTCGACGCTCATGTCGACGACGGAGCGCGGAGGGATGTTGTAGATGATGATCGGAATGCCGACCGCGTCGTTGACGGCCTTGAAGTGGGCGTAGAGCCCGCTCTGCGTCGGCTTGTTGTAGTACGGCGTGACCACGAGCACCGCGTCGGCGCCCGCCTTCTCGGCGTGCTGCGCCCGCTCGACCGCCTCGGCCGTGGAGTTCGACCCGGCGCCGGCGATCACCGGCACGCGGCCGCCGGCCTCGTCGATGCAGGCCTCGACCACGCGGTCGTGCTCGCTGTGCGTCAGTGTCGGGCTCTCGCCGGTGGTGCCGGTCGGCACCAGGCCGTGGCTGCCCTGCTCGATCTGCCAGGCCACGAACTTTCGGAACGCCGCCTCGTCGAAGGCGCCGTCGCGGAACGGCGTCACCAGGGCGGTCATGGAGCCCCGAAGGCGGCGCGCAGTGGTCTCGGTCATCTCGGGCGTCCCAGCCGGTCTCGTTGCCCGCTCCGGCCTGGGCCGGTGGTCCGGCGCCGCGCTGCGGGCGGCGCAGACATAGGGCTTCCGCCACCCCCGCGCAAACCCTTCGCGCACGCGGTTAATGCGTTCTTAACGCTCGGCGTCGAGGCTGTCCTTTGCCGGCATCCGTCGAAACCGGATCGCAGAGAGTGACCGCATCCATGGCGTCCCTCACACGCTCGCAGATCGTTGCCCTCGGCCTCGCGCTGACCGCGGGCGTGGCGCTGGCCGCGCCGGCGGTCGACCTGCCGCGGGTCCAGGCCCCGCCCGCCTCGCAGCCGACGCCGCCGGCGAGCGACGCCACGGCGCCGGCCAGCCAGGTCGAGGGCTCCAGGACCGCGATCGATCCGGTCGCCGCCGACGCGCTCAAGCTCGATCTGAAGGCCGCCGGCGATGCCGGGGCCGCCAAGCCGCTTCCGCCCGGGCAGGCGCTCCCGGCGGGCTCCGCCGCCTACGCCTCGGCCGACCCGGACGCGCCCGTCGCCTTCCCGCTGCCCGACGCCGCCGTGACGCCGGCCGCCCCCGTGCCGGAGGTGCCGGGCCTCGGCCCGATCGCCCGCGTCGGCGACACCGACGTCGCCCAGCTGCGCCAGGCGATCGACTTCTACCGCAAGGGCAAGGTCGCCGACGGCGACCGCCTGCGCGACGGCTTCTCCGATCCGGCGGCGCGGGCGCTGCTCGAATGGGTCGCGATCCGCGCCGGCGCCGGCATCGGCTTCGAGCGCACCGTCGCCTTCACCCGCGCCAACCCGGACTGGCCGGCGGGCCCGCTGCTCCGCCGCCGCGCCGAGGAGGCGTTGCTCACCGAGCGCAGGAATCCGGCGACGGTGCGCGCCTATTTCGGTGCGACCCGGCCGGCGAGCGCGCCGGGCAAGTTCGCCCTGGCGCTGGCGTTCAAGGCGGACGGGCTCGATGCGGACGCCGCCGACCTCGTCCGCGACCTGTGGCGCTCCGAGACCTTCGGCCGCTCGCTCGAGGCCAGGGTCGCCGACGCCTTCCCGGGCGTGCTCACCCGCATCGATCACCGCTACCGCATGGAGCGTGCGCTCCTGAAGGAAGACTGGGAGGCGGCCGGCCGGGCCGCGACCTATGCCGGCGGCGCGTATGCCAGCCTGGTGCGGGCGCGCCGCGCCGTCGAGGACAAGAGCTCCGGGGCCGCGTCCGCGCTTGCGGCGGTGCCGCCGTCGCTGCGCAGCGACAGCTCCTACATCCTGTCGCGGGCGCAGTTCCTGCGCCGGGCCGACAAGCCGGCCGAGGCGGCGGCCGTGCTGGCGACCGCGCCGAGCAATCCGGACGTGCTCGTCGACGGCGACGAATGGTGGGTCGAGCGCCGCATCGTCGCGCGCAAACTGATCGACCTCGGCGACGCCAGGACCGCCTACGCGGTGGCGAGCGCCAACCCGGCCCGCACGGTCGAGAAGCGGATCGAGGCCGAGTTCCACGCCGGCTGGATCGCGCTCCGCTTCGGCAGCGACCCGGAGGCCGCGTCCCGCCACTTCGCGCTCGCCGCCGGCATCGCCGAGACGCCGATCTCGATCGCCCGCGCCGCCTACTGGCAGGGCCGGGCGGCCGAAGCCCTCGGGCAGGCCGATGCGGCCAAGGGGTTCTACGAGACCGCGGCGCTGCAGCCGATCGCCTATTACGGGCAGCTCGCCCGGGCCAAGCTCGGCCAGACCAGCCTCGCGCTGCGCGCGCCCGCCGACCTCGACGGCCCGGCGCGCGCCGCCTTCGACGACCGGCTCTGCATCCGTGCCCTGCGCCTGCTCGGGGCCGCCTCGCTGAAGGAGCTGGCGCTTCCGCTCTACATCGACACCGCGCAGCGCCTCACCGATGCGCGCGAGGTGCAGGCCCTCGGCGACCTCGCCGTCGAGATGAAGGACGCCCGCGCCCTCGTCGCCGTCGGCAAGCTCGCGGTGCAGCGCGGCCTGCCCCTCGACGCGCACGCCTACCCCACCATCGGCATCCCGGCCTACGAGGCGTTCGGCTCGGTGCCGCTGGTCGAGAAGGCGATGGTCTTCGCGATCGCGCGCCAGGAAAGCCAGTTCGACCCGCGGGCGCAGTCCGGCGTCGGCGCGCGCGGCCTGATGCAGATGATGCCGGCCACCGCCCAGCGCACCGCGCGACGCGTCTCGGCCGCCTACGACCCGGACCGGCTCGGCACCGACGCGATCTACAGCGCGCGCCTCGGCCAGGCCCATCTCGGCGAGCTGATGGAGGATTGGCGCGGCTCCTACATCCTCGCCTTCGCCTCCTACAACGCCGGCGGCGGCAACGTGAAGAAGTGGATCGACGCCTACGGCGATCCGCGCAAGGGCGAGGTCGACGCGATCGACTGGGTCGAGCGCATCCCGTTCACCGAGACCCGCAACTACGTCCAGCGGGTGATGGAGAACCTGCAGGTCTACCGCACCCGCCTCGACGGCAAGAGCGCGCTGCTGATCGACGGGGACCTTCATCGCGGAGCGCGGTGAGGGGGTCGCGGGCGGCCGACGTGCCCGAACGGCGAAGCACGGTTCGACGACCCGACCGCGACCGTCCTGAAACCCGACCCGTCAGTCCGGGGCCGCGCAGCCGAGCCCGGAACCCAGAACCGCCAGCGAAGCTGTCCGAATCGACCGTCGCCGCCCTTTCGGGTCGGCTCGGCGGTTCGGGATTCCGAGCTCGCCTTCGGTGCCCCGGAATGACGGGTCGGGTTTGGCGAACGAGCCGCCCCGATCGGCGCAATTCGACCCGTCCGCAAGTCGATGCGGGAGACGAGCCCCATCGCCCGATCGCATGGGGGTCCGACGAAGACGACCCCTGGATGGCGGGCACGCCCTTCACCCAGAGGCCTGGCCTGCTGCTTCGACTGCCTCAGGACCAACGCGATGGCCCGAGCCCACCCGGCCCGAGCCGGGCGGGAGGCGCGCTCAGAACTCGCCGCCGAGCCCGGCCCGCACCCCGTGGCCGCCGTCGCCGCCATAGGCGTAGCCGACGTTGATCGCCAGCGGCACGGCGGTCGGCAGGCGGTGCGAGAGTGCCGCGCCGCCGGCCCACTCGCCGCGATAGGTCGCGCTGTTGAGGACCCAGGTGGTGCGGCCGGGTGCCGAGGGCATCGACGCGGTCGGCATCGCCAGCGCCGTGGCGACGCCCTGGCGTGCCTCGCGCCGGGTCTCGGTAGTGTATTGCGACAGGGCGTTCGTGCGCGATTCCAGCGCGCCGACGCGCGACTCGACGCCGCCGATCCGCCCTTCCGCCGAGTCGAGGCGGGAGCCGAGGCCTGCGATGGTGCTCGGGCCGTAGCCGGAGGTCGCGAGGTTGCCCGCCGCGTCGGTGGTCACGAACTGCGTCGCGCCGTTCTGGGCCGCGGCGCTCTGCGCCGACGTGATCCCGCCGAGCGTATAGGTGTTCGAGCCGTTGCCGATCGCGACCTGGTTCGTGCGGGTGGTCTGCGCGCCGGGACCGATCGCGATGGTGTTGGCCTGCGTCGCCGAGGCGCTGCGGCCGATCGCGATGGAGCCGTCGCCCGCCGCGTTCGCCTCGGTCCCGAGGGCCGTCGCGCTTACGCCGCCCGCCGTGGCGCCGTAGCCGGCCGCGAGCGCGTCAGCGCCGCCGGCGACCGGGAGCGGGAACTGGCTGACGTTGTTGCCGCGGATCGGCAGGTTCTCGGCGTTCGACAGCCGCAGCTCGATCGCCGCGATGCGGGCCGGATCGTACACGGTGCTGCCGCCGCCGCCGCCGGGTCCGGCTCCGCCGCCCGTGCAGGGATTGCAGGCGGTGCCGCCCGTCGTGCCGGTTCCGGTTCCGGTGCCGGCGGTGGTCCCGGTTCCGCCGCCGACCGACACGCCGACGGATCCGATCGTGCCGCCGCCGACCGTGGCGCCGACATTGGCGACGGTGCCGCCGCCGACGGTCGCGCCGACCCCGGCGATCGTGCCGCCTCCGACCGTGGCGCCGACATTGGCGATCGTGCCGCCGCCGACGGTGGCACCGACCGTCGCGACCGATCCGCCGCCGACCGTCGCTCCGACGTTGGCGACGGTGCCGCCGCCGACGGTGGCCCCGACATCCGCGACCGATCCGCCACCGACGGTTGCACCGACATTCGCGACCGATCCGCCGCCGACCGTCGCGCCGACGGTCGCGAGGTTGCCGCCGCCGAGGGTCGCATCGACCGTCGCCAGGCTTCCGGCGGTGCTGTTCACGGCCGTGGTCACCGTATCGAGCGCCCCGCGCAGGACCTGGGCCTCGGCCAGGCCCGAAGTGCCGAGGAGCAGAACGCCTCCGAGCAGCGGGATCGCGATCGTGCTGCGCGAGCGGGCCGCTTCGCGACGCGGCGCAGGGGTGGACGTGCGCGCGGAGGCGCGGTTCTGGCGACGAGACATGGGGGCACTCCGACAGGGAACCACGCCGGGAGGCTGCATCGTGCCGAGAACACAACGCACGAGATCCATTGCATGGCTCATGCAATCTGAGCGGGAATGCTTAACGAGGGTTTGAATTTACAACCGAGAGTTGCTTTTCTTCGCGTGGGTTCAGCGCGCGCCCGACCGTCCGCATTCGGCGCGGCGACCGCTTGCGCGCAGGAGCTTCGGGACGGGATGGGATGACGGGGAGCGAGCCGCGGCGGCCGAGCAGGCGCTGCCGCCCTGCGCGGGACGTGATCCCGCTCGCGGCAACCGTCCGACGCAGGAGTCCGATCTCAGCGCCGGCCGCCGCCGCCCTTGTATTTCGGCTTCTGGCCGCCGAGCCCTTGCGTCGAGCGTGGCTTCGGCCGCTCCACCCAGGCGACGGCGCTCGCCGGCAACTCGCGGTCGGTGCCCGGCCCCATGTTGTCGAGGGTCGGCTTCGAGATCCGCGTGCCCGAGCCGCGCGGGGCCTTGCGGCCGTACTTGCCGGCATCGCGCTCGACGTCGGCCTGGCGCGCCATCGGGTCGTCGGAGATCATCAGCTCGGTCGCCTGGAGCCGCTTCAGCTCGTCGCGCAGGCGCGCGGCCTCCTCGAAGTCGAGATCGGCGGCGGCGGTGCGCATCCGCTTCTCGAGATCGGACATCACCGCCTTGAGGTTGTGGCCGACGGTGATCTCCGCCATCCCGGTATCGACCTGGACGTGATCGCGTTCGAACACGCTGCTGAGGATGTCGCTGATCCCGCGCTTGACGCTCTGCGGGGTGATGCCGTGCTCGAGATTGTAGGCGAGCTGCTTCTGGCGCCGGCGCTCGGTCTCCGCCATCGCCCGCTCCATCGAGCCGGTGATCTGGTCGGCGTAGAGGATGCAGCGCGCATCGGCGTTGCGGGCGGCGCGGCCGATGGTCTGGACCAGCGAGGTCTCGGAGCGCAGGAAGCCCTCCTTGTCGGCGTCGAGGATCGCGACCAGCGCGCATTCCGGGATGTCGAGGCCCTCGCGCAGCAGGTTGATGCCGATCAGCACGTCGAAGGCGCCGAGCCGCAGGTCGCGGATGATCTCGATGCGCTCCAAGGTGTCGATGTCGGAGTGCATGTAGCGCACGCGCACCGAGTTCTCATGCAGGTACTCGGTCAGGTCCTCGGCCATGCGCTTGGTCAGGGTGGTGACCAGGGTGCGGTAGCCGGCCTGCGCCACCTCGCGGACCTCGCCGAGCAGGTCGTCGACCTGGGAGCGGGCCGGGCGGATCTCGATCACCGGGTCGACGAGGCCGGTCGGGCGGATCACCTGCTCGGCGAAGACGCCGCCGGTCTGCTCCATCTCCCACTTGCCGGGGGTGGCCGAGACGTTGACCGTCTGCGGCCGCATCGCGTCCCATTCCTCGAAGCGCAGCGGGCGGTTGTCGAGGCAGGAGGGCAGGCGGAAGCCGTACTCCGCGAGCGTCGCCTTCCGCCGGAAGTCGCCCCGGTACATGCCGCCGATCTGCGGAACCGTGACGTGGCTCTCGTCGGTGAAGACCAGCGCGTTGTCGGGCAGGTACTCGAACAGCGTCGGCGGCGGCTCGCCCGGCTTGCGGCCGGTGAGGTAGCGCGAATAGTTCTCGATGCCGTTGCAGGCGCCCGTCGCCTCGATCATCTCGATGTCGAAGGTGCAGCGCTGCTCGATCCGCTGGGCCTCGATCAGCCGGCCCATCCGGGTCAGCTCCTCGACGCGGCCGTTGAGCTCGTGCTTGATCCCCTTGATCGCCTGCTGCAGCGTCGGCCGCGGCGTGACGTAGTGCGAGTTGGCGTAGACCTTCACGAACTTCAGCTCGTTGATCTTCTTGCCGGTCAGCGGATCGAACTCGACGATGCTCTCGATCTCGTCGCCGAACAGGCCGATGCGCCAGCCGCGGTCCTCCAAGTGGGCCGGCCACAGCTCGATCACGTCGCCGCGCACCCGGAAGGTGCCGCGGGCGAAGTCCGCCTGGATGCGCTTGTACTGCAGCGCCACCAGGTCGGCGACGAGCTGGCGCTGCTCGATCTTCTCGCCGAGCGTCACCGTGAACGACATCGCGGTGTAGGTCTCGACCGAGCCGATGCCGTAGATGCACGAGACCGAGGCGATGATGATGACGTCGTCGCGCTCCAGCAGGGCGCGGGTCGCCGAGTGCCGCATCCGGTCGATCTGCTCGTTGATCGAGGATTCCTTCTCGATGAAGGTGTCCGAGCGCGGCACGTAGGCCTCGGGCTGGTAGTAATCGTAATACGAGACGAAATACTCGACCGCGTTGTCGGGAAAGAAGCTCTTGAACTCGCCGTAGAGCTGCGCCGCCAGGGTCTTGTTCGGCGCCAGGATCAGGGCCGGGCGCTGCGTCTCCTCGATGATCTTGGCCATCGTGAAGGTCTTGCCCGAGCCGGTGACGCCGAGCAGCACCTGGTCGCGCTCGGCCGCGTTCACGCCCTTGACCAGCTCGGCGATGGCGGTGGGCTGGTCGCCGGCCGGCGTGAACTCGGATTCGAGGCGGAACGGCTTGCCGCCCTCGGACTTCGCCGGGCGGTCCGGCCGATGCGGCACCCAGGTCTGCCCGTCGCGGAACAGAGGGTTTCCCTCCTCGAGCAGGCGCTGCAGGGCGTCGACCGTGGCGGAGACGCCGTCGGCGGCGAGCGGGGCCTGGTCCGGCTCGCCTTCGGGGGCGGGGCCGTCCTCGGGTGGGGTCATCCCGAGGGCCTGGGCCAGCGCCGGATCGACCTCGGCGCCCGGTGCGACGGTGAAGCCGCGCTGCGGCGCCTCGCCGAAGCCGGCGGGCTCGGTCGTTGCGGCTTTGGCCGGCGGTTTCGCCTTGGCCTTCGCCGGCTTGCGCTGGCCCGGCCGCGGCAGCTCGGCCGGCCGCTCGGATTTGACCTGCGGCGTGCGGGCGAGGGCGGGGCTCAGCAGCTGCGCCAGGAACGGATCGAGCGGCTGCACGTCCGGCCGGTCGGCCTTCCCGGTCGCTGAGACGTGCCGGGGCTTCTTGGGAATTGCCATGTGCCAAATATGGCGCGGCCCTGGGCCGGACGGAAGAGGCCCGACGGTCGCTGCCGGCATCCCGCCCCGATACCAGGGGCTCATACACCGTTCGCCGCTATCAACGGCTGGGGTCGTCCGCCGCAATGCCGCCGGCTTGCGCGATCACACGCGAGCCGTGGGCGGCAGGCCGGCCTGACCGCTGAAAGCTGATGGGATGATGAACTTCGTTCTGGGAGCCGTGGCCGGGGCGCTGATCGTCGGCATCGCGGCGATCGCGGCGGCGCGGAACCCGGAGATCCAGCAGCGGCTCGGCCTGTTTCCGGCCGCGCCGATCACGCTGATGGCGGCCCCTCAGCGGCCGGAGCCGATCTGCCCGCCGCCGCCCGCGGTGGGGCCGACGATCGGAACGCAGGACATGCTGTTCAACAAGCGCCGGTTCTGGTCGGTCGCGCCCTGACCCAACGGCGACGGCCGGCGGTGCGCATTCGCCGGCGAGCCTCGGCTCAGACGCTGCTCAGCAGGAACATCAGGATCGTCGTGGCCGCCGTGGTGCTGAGGAAGCCGCACAGGGCGGCGGCGAAGGACGGGCCGGTGGCGGCGGTGAAGGTCTGGGTTTCGGTGGTCATGACGGCTGGCCTTGTCGGCGACGTGCTGCGTCGCGTTCGATGGGACGATGCTCGGAACGGAGAAGCTTTGCGGTGCGAACGCGCACCCGGTCAGTCGCAGCGGTTGACTTGCTTGGCGATGCGAAGGTTTCGCAGCTCGGTGCGAAGATCGATCGCGACGACGCCGGCACCGCAATCCTCGAAGGCGTCGCGGGCCTCGTTGTAGCGGTCCCCGATCTCGTCGAGGGTGTCGCAGACCCGATCGTGGTTGCCGAGGCGCGCTTCCTGACGGGCCTGGTAGCGGAGGGCGGACGCCTCATCGACCTTGGCGCGGCCTTCGAGGCAGGAGGGCGCGGCGAATGCCGGGCCGAGGCAGAGAACGAGGCCGAACGCGGCCAGTATCGTGGTCTTGGTTCGGGTCATGGGCCACCGTGAAGACAATCACGCGAGCGGTACGCTGGAAGAGGCAAAGTATTCGACCGGTGTCGTTCAACCCCCGGTTACGTGCGCTCAACGGCGGAGCTAGGCCGATGGTTCCGCTTTCGCTGCGCTGCGGCCGCGGCGCGAAACCAGGATCGCGGCGAGGTCGACCGGCGCGAAACCCTGCGCGTCGACGCCGACGTCGTACTGCTTGGGCGCGGTACGGAGCTGCCCGTGCGAATGGCCGTGCAGATTGAGAACGCCGCGGCCGATGCCGTTCCAGGTGCGGAAGGCGTAGTGGCACAGCACCAGGCCGCGGCCGTCCACCGCGATCTCGGCATAATGCGCGATCGAGGCCCAACCCGGCGCATCGAGCGTATCGGGCCCGTCGTTGTTGCCGACGATCAGGTGCTTCTCTCCGTTCAGGCCGGCGAGGATCGCGTGGACCCGCTCCCGCGGCGGCCCGAGGGCGAAGTCTCCGAGATGCCAGACGGTGTCGTCGGGCGCGACGACGCGATTCCACGTTGCGATCAGCGCGGCATCGTGCGCGGCGAGGTCGGGAAAGGGCCGGCGGTCGAGCCGCAGGATGCGCGGGTCGCCGAAATGCGTATCGCTCGTGAAATAGACCGCCACCGCCCGCCTCGCTGCGCCAGACCGCACGCGGTCTCGTGTCCGATCCGGCCCGCCTCGCGCAAGGGGCGTCGGGATCGGTGCGACACCCCACCCTGTTTCGGCGAAGCGCCGGAACGGGGCTTGCGTGCCCCGGAGCGGAAAGCTAAGACCCGCGGACCCTTCGGGGTGTCGGCGGCCCAACGGCATGCCGACGCGAGAGCGGACGTGACGGAGTATAGCGCAGCCCGGTAGCGCACCTGTCTGGGGGACAGGGGGTCGCAGGTTCAAGTCCTGCTACTCCGACCAACAAAACGGGACGTCGGTCGAATGATCGATGTCGCCGCTCTGAGGAAAGGCCGGGGCCGAGCAGGCCCCGGCCTTTTTTCGTGGTCGTGGGGCCGGCCGTTCGGGTCCGCATCCCGAGAGGCCTTGGGGACGCGGAAGCCTCGAAGGCGCCCGCCGGAGGCCGCGCGATCGTCCCGACGCCCCGTCCGACGCCCGATCGCGCGGAGACCTCGGGACGAGGGCTGACTCGCGAAGCGTTGAGCCTCAGCTCTTCTTTCGGAACGCGTCGAGGCTGACGACCTCGGCGCTGGCCTCGTTGCCGTCGGCGTCCTTCTTCGCCGCCTTGGCCGCGACGCGCGGCTCCTTCTCGTCCGCCTTGCCGCCGTTCTGCGCGGCGGGGAGGGCGGGGATGGTCTTCGGCGCGGTGCTGCCGATCGCCGCCAGGCCGGTGCCGGGCGTCACCGATTTGGGCTTCATCTCGGTCGGCTCGGAGGCCGCGCCGCGCGGGCCGGCCTTCGCGTTACTCGGCGCGGGCTCCTCGCCGGAGGCCTCCGCCGTCTCGTTGAGGTCGAACTTCAGGCCGAACTGCACGGACGGATCGAAGAACCCCGACAGCGCATCGAACGGCACCAGCAGCCGCTCGGGAACGCCGGAGAAGGACAGCCCGACCTCGAAGCTGTGCTCGGTGACGCCGAGGTCCCAGAACTGGTGCTGCAGGACGATCGTCATGTCCTGCGGGTACTTCTCGCGCAGGGCCTGGGACATCCGCACGCCCGGGGCTTCGGTGCGGAAGGAGACGTAGAAGTGGTGCTCCCCCGCCAAGCCCTCGCGGGCGGCGTCGGTGAGCACCTTGCGCACGACGCCGCGGAGGGCGTCCTGAACCAGGAGATCGTAGCGGATCAGGTCGTCTGCCATCTGCGGTCGCTCTGTGCGGTCTGCCCGACGACCTGTCGCGCGGGACGCGCACCAAATCGGATGAGGAAGGAAGGCGGCTTCCGTCGCCGGAGGCCGGGTATCGAGCGGCCGACGCGCGGAACCGCGTCAGGCTGCCGACCACCGCGCCGGCGGACCCGTCCGGCCGTCCCGCCCGGCAGCGCCATCGTGTCCGAGGGCGGGGGGCTACGGCGAACGGAACGGATCCGATAGGTTCGAAGTGACCGGCGCGTCGCGAAGACCGTTCGTCGCCGTTCCGGCCTTTCGACCGGTGAGAAGAACATAGTGGGGATCGCCGCGGTTTTGAAGCCCGATCATGGTGTCCCGCCCATCGAAGCCGCCGCACCGTCCGAACCGGACCGCCGATGGGTCTCGGCCGGCCGCCTCGGCGTGAACTTGGTCGTGCTGGCCGGGATGCTCCTGCTCTACCTCGCGGCGGCGAGCCTGATGTCGTTGGCCGCGGTCCGGGTCGGCGCCGACCTGCTCGCCGGGATCGATCCGTTCCTCGACGCGGCGCGGCGGCCCTATCTCGGCGCCACCGAGCTCGCCCGGCGCGAACTCGCCGTCGACGTGCTGCGGCAGGTCTTCCTCGCCGGCCTCGTCGTCGCGGTCGCCCTGCGCCGCGACGGCACCGGGTGGCGCAGAAGGCTCGCCCTAGATCGCGAGCGGCCGAACGGGATGCGGCCGCGCACGCTGCTGCTGATCCTGCTGCTGTGGCCGGCCGTGCACATCGCCTGGGTCACCGGCACCGCGGAGGCGTTCGGCGCGGCCTTCGGCAACGGCGTGCGCCTGTCGCCGATGTTGAGCCCGGTTGCCGTGGCGGCGTGGCTCGGCTACGTCGTGGTGCTGGCGCCCGCCGCCGAGGAGATGCTGATGCGCGGGGAGGGCTTCGCCGCCGCCCGCCGCTTCCTGCCGCCGGCCGCGACGATCCTCGTCACGGCATTGCTGTTCGCGATGGCGCACGTCTCGGCCTGGGGATTCGCCCGCCCGGTCTCGCTGGCGCCGCTGGCGCTGATGCTGGGCTGGCTGCGCTGGCGCACCGGCCGGCTCTGGCCGTGCATCGCGCTCCACGGCTGGAGCAACCTCGCGCTGATCGCCTACGTGCTGTGGCCGTGACGGCGCATCAGGCGGGCCGGTTCGCCAGGGCTTCGCGCACGGTGCTCGCCACGGAGCCGTTGCGCAGGTCGCGCGGGATCAGGATCGCGTCGGGGAGGAGGTGCGAGGCGTCGCCCGACATCTCCTCGTAGAGATCGCTGGCCAGGACGATGCGCAGGCCCGGTCGCAGGGCGCGGGCCTCGACCGCGAGCCGCGAGCAGCAGAGCGCGCCTTCGAGCCCGACATCGGCGACCAGCACGTCGACCGGAAGGCCGAGGACGAGGACGGTGAGGGCGTCGACGCCGCTGTCGCAGGCCGTCGCCTGGAAGCCCGCGCGGCGGACCTGATTGGAGACCTCGTCACGCCAGCGCTTCTGCCGGCCGGCGACGAGAACCTGGATCCCGTAGCAGCCCCCTGCGGGCTGGGTCGGGCTCACGAGCGTCGTTCCGCTGGTGGGTTGCGGCATTCCGCGTTCGACTCGGCGTTCGCGTTGCATCGCAGCATGCTAGGCCGGGAAGCAGCGGTCGCGCAAGCCCCACGCCGCGTTTGCGCCGTATTTCTGAGCGCACCCGCCCAGGAAGCAGGCATGCGCCGGGATCGGGCAGGCGGTTGACCGAGGCCGGGCCGGCGGGGCAACAGGGCCGCGTCGCGGGCGACGCCGCGAGCGCACGGAGATGGTTTCGATGTCGTCCGCAAAATCGCCCCCCGTCTCCCCCCTCGCGCCGGCCTCGACGCCGGCGCTGCCCCCGATCCGCGGCGTCGCCCTCGCCACCGCGCAGGCCGGGATCCGCTATTCCGGCCGCACCGACGTGCTCTATGTCGGCCTCGACGCCGGCACCGCCGCCGCCGGCGTTTTCACCCGGTCGCGCTGCCCGTCGGCGCCGGTCGACTGGTGCCGCGAGGCGCTCGCCGGTGGCGCGGCGCGCGTGCTGGTCGTGAACTCCGGAAACGCCAATGCGTTCACGGGATCGCGCGGCCGGGATGCGGTCGCGCTCACGGCACGGATCGCGGCCGCTGCGGCCGGCTGCGCCGAGACCGAGGTGTTCATCGCCTCCACCGGCGTCATCGGCGAGCCGCTGGACGCCACCAAGTTCGAGGGCGTGCTCGCCGGTTGCGCCGGGCGCACGGTGCCGGGCGCCGAGGCCTGGGAGGCCGCCGCCCGCGCGATCATGACCACCGACACCTTCCCGAAATGCGCGACGCGGACCGCCGAGATCGACGGGGTCGCGGTCACGATCAACGGCATCGCCAAGGGCGCCGGAATGATCGCGCCGGACATGGCGACGATGCTGGCCTTCGTCTTCACCGACGCGGCGCTGCCGCAGCCGGTGCTGCAGGCGATGCTGGCGGAGGGCACGGGCAAGAGCTTCAACTGCGTGACGGTCGACGGCGACACCTCGACCTCCGACACGCTGATGCTGTTCGCCACCGGCAAGGCCGCGACCGCGCCGGTCGCGGACGCCGCCGACCCGCGGCTCGCGGGCTTCCGCGCGGCGCTGGACGACCTGCTGATCGAGCTGGCGCAGCTCGTCGCCAAAGACGGCGAGGGCGCCCGCAAGTTCGTCACCGTCGAGGTCGGCGGTGCCGAGAGCGACGCCTCCGCCCATCGCATCGCGATGTCGATTGCCAACTCGCCGCTGGTGAAGACGGCGGTCGCGGGCGAGGACGCCAATTGGGGCCGCGTGGTGATGGCCGTCGGCAAGGCCGGCGAGCCCGCCGACCGCGACCGCCTCGCGATCTGGTTCGGCGACGTGCGCGTGGCGGTGGCCGGCGCCCGCGACCCGGATTACAGCGAGGATGCCGCGAGCGCCGTGATGCGCGAATCCGACGTCACCGTCCGCGTCGATCTCGGGCTCGGAACGGGCAAGGCGCGGGTCTGGACCTGCGACCTGACCAAGGGCTACATCGAGATCAACGGGGATTACCGTTCGTGAGGCGCCTCGCGATCGCCCTGACTTCCGGCTTCTGCCTCCTGGGGTCGCCGGCTCGCGCCGACGATGCCTGCGCGCGCCGGATCACCGTGACCGGGCGCGCGCAGGCCACTCAGGCACCCGACTTCGCGACCGTCGTCATCGGCGTCGAGGCCAAGGCGCCCAACGCCGCGGCGGCACTCGATGCGTCGTCACAGGCGGTCGGCGGCGTCGTGGCGCTGGCCGGGCGACTCGGCGTGCCGACGGGCGACGTCGGCACCGCGGCCGTCGTGCTGGAACCGGCGACGCGGACCGTGACGCGACCGGACGGTACGCGGCAGGAGCAGCCGGACGGCTACCGCGCGACGAACCGCGTCAGCGTGCAGCTCGCCGATCTGGGCCGCCTCGGCGACCTGCTGCGACAGGCTCTCGATACGGGGGCGAATAGGATCGATGCGATCACCTTCGGGCTGAAGGATCCCCTGGCCGTTGAGAACCGCCTTCGGGTGGAGGCGACGCGCGACGCGCGGTCCCAGGCCCAGGCGTTGGCGGAAGCGGCAGGCGCCAAGATCGGCGGCCTCTGCCAGCTCGCCGTCGGCCATGGGCAGCTGCCGGATGCGGCGCAGGCCTTTCGCTTTTCCGCAGGATCGCGGTTTGACGCCAAGCGTGTGCCGATCGAGGCCGGGCTGATCGCGAGTCAGGCCGAAGCGACGGCTTCGTTCGCGGTGGAACCATGACGGCGCCGGTGCGCCTGCTGCTCGTGGTCGCCGTGGCGTTGGTCGATCACGACGGCCGCGTGCTCGTCAGCGAGCGGCCGCCCGGCAAGCAGCTGGCCGGCCTGTGGGAGTTTCCCGGCGGCAAGGTGGAGGCGGGCGAGCGCCCCGAGGCGACGCTGATCCGCGAGCTGGCCGAGGAGATCGACATCCGCGTGGAGGAGCCGTGCCTGGCGCCGCTCACCTTCGCGAGCCATGCCTGTCCGGACTTCCATCTGCTGATGCCGCTCTACGTCTGCCGGCGCTGGAACGGCACGCCGCGCCCGCTCGAGGGCCAGGCGATCAAGTGGGTGCGCCCGCGCGACCTGCGCGACCTCGCGATGCCGCCGGCCGACGAACCGCTGATCCCCTACCTGATCGACCTGCTCGGTCCTTGAGCGCTCTAGCGGAAGCCGGCCACGCGGCGGTCGCGCTTGCGCTCGGCCGCCGGCTGGTAGGCGATCTGGGCGTGGTGCGTGCAGTAGGGCAGCCCGGTGATCGAGCGGGCGCCGCAGAACTCGAATTCCGGCGTGGTCGGGTCGCCGATGGGCCAGCGACACATCGATTCGCGCAGATCCATGATCGTCACGCGCTGCGAGGCGGCGAGCGCCACCGGCTCGGGCGCGGCGGCCGGAACCGGGAAGTCCGGCGCGGGCCGGTGCGCGAGGATCGCCACCGGCTCGGGAGCCTCGGCCTCGACCACGGCGATCGCCGTCTCGATCTCGACTTCCTGCGCCGGCTTGCGCCGAGCGGCCGCGACGTCCTCGGCCGGCTTGATCACGCGGCCCGAAAGGCCGAGCCGGTGCACCTTGCCGATCACCGCGTTGCGGGTGACGCCGCCGAGCTGCGCCGCGATCTTGCTCGCGCTCTGGCCGTCTTCCCACAGCTGGCGCAGCAGCGTCACGCGCTCGTCCGTCCAACTCAAGATTGTGTCCATGGTCTCGCCCCTCCCGATCTAGACCCGCGGACTGCCCCGGTCCCCCGCAGTCAAGGCGCGGATCGGGCGCGACCTGTCCCCGCTGACCGGCTGGTCCCGAAAGTCGGGACGAGGCCGGTCCGAAGCCCGTCGTGCGCGCCGCTGGTCATAGCCGCCATACCCCCCCTGAGGCATCCGGCGACGAGGGCAACCTACAGGACCGTTCTCCGCCGATGCAAGGCCGGCGGAAGCGGAGCCGTGGCTGTCCACCGCCCATTGTCCGGGCGGCGACGACCGCGGTTCCCGCGTGCCGGGTGTGACCCAGCCGCATCACCGCCGGCCGCAAGGCCGCGTTGCGGTCGCCCGGCCGGAACGCTAGTATGGTCAAGCTCGTTCGCATGCCGTGACGGCCCGGATCGGGCGTGGGATTTTTTGACGATGTCGCGTCGATACGGTTGGCTGCGCGGGTGCCTCGCCCTCGCTGTTGCGGCCCAGCTTGCCGCCTGCTCCTCGGTGCCTAGGATCCCGTACACCGCCGCCGAGGCGGCGGTCGCGGGCGTGCCGGGCATTCCCGGCGCCCGCGTGTTCTCGGACGCCTCGGTCGAGACCTTCACCGAGATGGCGTCGACGCCGCAGAACAAGCGCCAGGGCTTCAGCTACCTCGCCCTGTCCGGCGGCGGCGGCGACGGCGCCTACGGCGCGGGCGTGCTGAACGGCTGGTCGGCCTCGGGCACGCGGCCGGAATTTTCGCTCGTCTCCGGCGTCAGCACCGGGTCGCTGATCGCGCCGTTCGCCTTCCTCGGCTCGTCCTACGATTCCTACCTCACCGACATCTACACCAGCGGCATCGCCAGCACCCTGGTGCAGAGTCCGAGCGTCGTGAACGTGCTGTTCGGCTCCGGCCTGTTCGGCGACGGCCGCCTGCGCAACCTCGTCGGGCGCTACGTCAACGCCGACCTGCTCGCCGCCATCGCCGCCGAGCACGCCAAGGGCCGACGCCTGCTGGTGGTGACGACGAACCTCGACAGCCAGCGCGCCACGATCTGGAACATGGGCGCCATCGCCGCGAGCGGCGCGCCCAACGCGCTCGACCTGTTCCGCGACGTTCTCACCGCCTCGGCCAGCATCCCGGCGGTGTTCCCGCCCCAGCTCATCGACGTGCAGGCCGAGGGACGCGCCTTCCAGGAGCTGCACGTCGACGGCTCGGTGGTGACGCCGGTCTTCACCCTGCCGCAGGCACTGCTGCTGCGCGACAAGCGCCTCGCGACTGGTCAGAAGGGCCGGATCTACGTGATCATCAACGGCCGCCTCGAGCCCGAGTTCGACGTGGCGCAGAACAACACCCTGGCGATCGTCGGGCGCTCGTTCACCACGGCGAGCCGCGCCCGCAGCCGCCAGACGCTGGCGGCGACCTACGCCTTTGCCCGCGAGAACGGCGTCGGCTTCAACCTCACCTACATTCCCGAGGACGGCCCCAAGCTGACGACGCCGGACGGCTTCGACACCACCTACATGCGCAACCTCTACGAGGCCGGCTTCGAGCGCGCCAAGACCGGGCGGTTCTGGGAAAGCACCGTGCCGGCCGCGCCGCTGACCAAGGCGATCGCCAGCGCGGCGACCCGGTAGGCCTCGGCGCGCTCGCACATCGTGCTGCAGTGCGGTAGGGAGTGGGGGAGCGCCCCCGCTCCCGGCCCGTGACCCCCCATCATGCTGCAGATCGAAGACCTCACCTTCAACATGTGGGGGCGGCGCTTCTTCACGAAGGCCAGCGTGGCGATCCCGCCGGGGGCCAAGGTCGGCATCGTCGGCCGCAACGGCGTCGGCAAGTCGACGCTGTTCAAGATCATCCTCGGTGCGTTCCAGCCGGATTCCGGAACGGTGTTCCTGCCGAAGACGGCGCGCATCGGCTCGGTCGACCAGGAGCACCCGGCGACGCCGGTCAGCCTGATCGACACGATCCTCGCGGCCGACGTCGAGCGCGACGGCCTCTATGCCGAGCTGGAGACCGCCGAGCCCGAGCGCATGGGCGAGATCTACGGCCGGCTGATCGAGATCGATGCCGACCGGGCGCCCGCCCGCGCCGGCGAGATCCTGGCCGGCCTCGGCTTCTCGGTGGCCGACCTCGAGCGGCCGATGTCGGAGTTCTCCGGCGGCTGGCGGATGCGGGTGGCGCTCGCCGCCGCCCTGTTCGCCGCCCCCGAGATGCTGCTGCTCGACGAGCCGACGAACTATCTCGACCTCGAAGGCGCGCTCTGGCTCGAGGCGCGGCTCAAGCGCTACCCGCACTCGGCGCTGATCATCAGCCACGACCGCGAGCTGCTGAACAACTCCGTCGACGCGATCCTGCACGTCGCCAACGGGCAGCTCGAGCTCTACACCGGCGGCTACGACGACTTCGAGCGGCGCCGCGCCGAGAAGGCGAGGCTCCAGCTCTCGGCCAAGGCCAAGCAGGACGCCGAGCGCGCCCACCTGCAGAGCTTCATCGACCGCTTCAAGGCCAAGGCCTCGAAGGCCGCGCAGGCGCAGTCGCGGGTCAAGCGCCTGGCCAAGCTCGAGCCGATCGCCACCACGATCGAGGAGCACGTCGCGCCGTTCCACCTGCCGTCGCCGAAGCGCCCGCTGGCGCCGCCGCTGATGCACCTCACCGACGTCGAGGTCGGCTACGGCGACGATCCCGCGATCCTGCGCGGCCTGAACCTGACGCTCGACATCGACGATCGCATCGGCCTGCTTGGCGTCAACGGCGCCGGTAAGTCGACCTTCGCGAAGATGGCGGCCGGCGCGCTCGACATCCGCTCGGGGCGGATGACGCGCGAAGGGCGGGTGCAGGTCGGCTGGTTCCACCAGCACCAGATCGAGGCGATGGACCCGAAGGATACGCCGCTGGCCATCATCCGCCGCGAGCGGCCCGAGGACGGCGAGTCGGCCCGCCGAGGCAAGCTCGCGAGCTTCGGCCTCGCCTACGAGAAGCAGGAGACCACGGTCGATGCGCTGTCGGGCGGCGAGCGGGCGCGGCTGCTGCTGAACCTCGTGGCGATGCGGGCGCCCCACCTGCTGATCCTCGACGAGCCCACCAACCACCTCGACATCGACAGTCGCCGGGCGCTGCTCGACGCGCTGAACGACTACGAGGGCGCCGTCATCCTCATCACCCACGACCGCTCGCTGATGGAGCTCGTGGCCGACCGCCTCTGGCTCGCGGCGGACAACACCGTGAAGCCGTTTCCCGGCGACATGGATGACTACGCGAAGTTCGTCCTCGACCGCTCCCGCGCCGGCAAGAGCGCCCCGGGGCAGGGGCGCGAGAAGAAGGGCAAGAAGCGGGCTGCCTGATCCTTCGGCGGGATCATGATAGGGACGATCGAATACAGTCGATCGTTCCGCCGCGGCGCCGTCTGGCCGACGCTGTGCTTGAACAATCGCTTGGGCGGCCGATGCAATTCTCGTCCGCGGCGCTTACCCTATGTTAAGGCGCGCGCTGCCATAACCCCACCCCGTGCCCGCCGGCCTGCGGGTGGAGCGTCAGACCGATGAGTTTCGCCGCCAACGCCTACACGAGAACCGCGAACAGCGTCCTCAGCCCGCGCGAGGCGGAAGCCGCCGTGCTGATCAAGGCGGCCCAGCAGCTTCAGATGGTCAAGGACGACTGGACCAACCAGTCCGCCAACCTGAACAAGGCGCTGAACTTCAATCAGAAGGTCTGGACGCTCCTGGCGGGCGCCGCGACGGCGCCCGAGAGCCCGCTTCCGATCGCGATCAAGAACAACATCGGCCAGCTCTCGGTCTTCGTGTTCCGGCGGATCATCGACACGCTGATCGAGCCGGGCGCCGACAAGCTCTCGGCGCTGATCAACATCAACCAGCAGATCGCCGCCGGCCTGCGCTCCTCGTAGGCCGCGCCGGACCGGCCGACGCGACCGGGCACGGGACGCGGCGCGTCCCGTCGCCTCGGCTTTGGCGACCCGGTCTCGACAGGCATGGCGACGCAAAAAAGGGTCGAGGCGCACAGCCCCGGCCCTTTCGTTCCGCTCGGCGTCACGACCGGCGGAGGCGCCGCTCACGCTTCGCGATCGACGGGCTTGTCGGCCGTCCTGCGCTCCGCCTGAGCCTCGGCGTAGGCGCGCGACCGCAGCACCGACACGTCCGGAAGCTGGACCAGCACCGCACCGGTGCCGGGATCGAGCACCTGATACACGACGCTCTTCGTATCCCGGTCGATGGTGATGCGCCGCTCGTCGTTGGTCCGATCCGACGCGGCGTCGCCGCGCGACCGTCCGTCATCGGAGACCGCAGCGCCGCTGCGATCGCTTCTGCCGATGTCGACGCGAACGGCCGGATCGAGCGCCACCGGAGCCGCCGCCTCGATGGGTCTGGCAGGCTGGACGACGGGCGGTGCGCTCAGGCGCGTCGGCGTCGGGGGTGTCACTTCGAAGGTACTCATCGCGCACCTCTACGGGTCCCGTTGCGGCATGAGACCAGAAGCCGTGCGGCGCGTGAATCGTATCTTAAGACTCCGCACCGGTACCCGACTGAGCGGGATCATCCTGAAGAATCAGGCAACGACGTGGATCGAATTTTAACGGTTCGCCCCGGCATGCGCCGCGTTCCCGGGGCCCGGTCGAGCGGATGCGAGGCCTCGGAAGCGCTCCGCCCCCGCGCGCCTGTCGGCAGGCGGGGGCGGAGCGCTCGGTCATGCGTCCCGGAGTGGCGCCGTCACTCGGCGGCGTCGACGTAGAGCTTGCCGCCCTCGGCCAGGAACTCGCGCGACTTCTCCGCCATCCCGGCCTCGCGCTCGGCGCTGGTGAGGATCGGCGCGGTATTGAGCACCTCGCCGGCGGCCTCCATCGCCAGCACCTCGGCGCGCAGGTCCTGCGTGATCTTCATCGAGCAGAACTTCGGCCCGCACATCGAGCAGAAATGCGCGACCTTGTGGGCGTCCTTGGGCAGGGTCTCGTCGTGGTAGGCGCGCGCCGTGTCCGGGTCGAGGCCGAGGTTGAACTGGTCCTCCCAACGGAAGTCGAAGCGGGCCTTCGACAGGGCGTCGTCGCGCAGCTGCGCCGCCGGGTGGCCCTTGGCCAGATCCGCGGCGTGGGCGGCGATCTTGTAGGTGATGACGCCGGTCTTCACGTCGTCGCGGTTGGGCAGCCCGAGATGCTCCTTGGGCGTGACGTAGCAGAGCATCGCGCAGCCGAACCAGCCGATCATCGCCGCGCCGATGCCGGAGGTGATGTGGTCGTAGCCCGGCGCGATGTCGGTGGTCAGCGGGCCGAGGGTGTAGAACGGCGCCTCGCCGCACTCGGCGAGCTGCTTCTCCATGTTGACCTTGACCTTGTGCATCGGCACGTGGCCCGGCCCCTCGATCATCGTCTGGCAACCCTTGTTCCAGGCGATCTTGGTCAGCTCACCCAGCGTCTCGAGCTCGGCGAACTGCGCCGCGTCGTTCGCGTCGGCGATCGAGCCGGGGCGGAGGCCGTCGCCGAGCGAGAACGAGACGTCGTAGGCGCGGCAGATGTCGCAGATCTCCTCGAAGCGCTCGTAGAGGAACGATTCGCGGTGCCCGGCCAGGCACCAGCGCGCCATGATCGAGCCGCCGCGCGACACGATGCCGGTGACGCGCCGCGCGGTGAGCGGCACGTGGGCGAGGCGCACGCCGGCATGGATCGTGAAGTAGTCGATGCCCTGCTCGGCCTGCTCGATGAGCGTGTCCTTGAACACCTCCCAGTCGAGCTTGAGCGGATCGCCGCCGACCTTCTCGAGCGCTTGGTAGATCGGCACCGTGCCGATCGGCACCGGCGAGTTGCGGATGATCCACGAGCGGATGTTGTGGATGTTGCGGCCGGTCGACAGGTCCATCACCGTGTCGGCGCCCCAGCGGATCGACCAGACCAGCTTCTCCACCTCTTCCGCCGCCGACGAGGTGACGGCCGAGTTGCCGATGTTGGCGTTGATCTTCACCAGGAAGTTCCGGCCGATCGCCATCGGCTCCAGCTCGGTGTGGTTGATGTTGGCCGGGATGATCGCCCGGCCACGGGCGACCTCGTCGCGCACGAACTCGGGCGTGATGAACGGCGGCACCGAGGCGCCGAAGCTCTCGCCATCGGCGAGCGCCGCGTGCGCCCGGTCGAGCATCTGCTCGCGGCACAGGTTCTCGCGGTGGGCGACGTAGATCATCTCCTCGGTGACGATCCCGGCGCGGGCGAACTCGTACTGCGTCACCATCTGGCCCGGGCCGGCCTTGCGGATCGTCCGCTCGGCGGGGCAGGGGGCCACCAGCTTGTCGGCCGGCACGAAGCCGTTGTCCTCGGGCTTCACGATGCGCGGCTCCACGGCGGCGTAGTCGCGCTTGGCGATCCACGGGTCGCGCAGGGTCGGCAGGCCCTTGGCGAGGTCGATGCGGGCGTCGGTCTCGGTGTAGGGGCCGGACGGGTCGTAGACCCGCACCGCCGGCTCGTTCGGGTCGGTCAGCACGATCTCGCGGAACGGCACCCGGATGTCCTCCCGGCCGGCCACGCTCGCGTAGACCTTGCGCGAGCCAGTCACCGGACCCGTGGTCACGGTCTCGGGACTTCCCTTGACGTCTTTGGAAAGGACGGGCGCGTTCATCGAGTGGGTCTCCCGGCTTTGGGGCGACCCGGCACGCGTCGATGGAGATGCGATGAAGCGGCAGACGCCGGGATCGGCGCCGCAGGTTCCCGTCCCTCCGCCGGTACGAGCCGGATCAGGTTCAAGGGTCAGGACGTCGCGTCCACTCTCAGCCCCCGGTTGCGGGGCCCCCCTCGGAATGGTTCGAATCTCCGCGTGCCGCCGGACTTTGTCAATGCGTGCGGCAGACCATGCCGGGACGGACGGCTGCCGGCGTCGCCGCGGAACGGTTAGGGTCCGGCCGCGAGACCCGGCGGAGACCCATGCGCATCCTGCTCGTCCTGGCGGCCGCCGCCATCGTCTTCGGCGGCCCCATCGCCGCGCTGGCCGTCTTCCAGCGCAACCTCATCTACCCGGGCGCCTTCATCGCCGGCCCGCGCGCACGCCTGCCGGTGCCGCCGGGCACCGAAGCGATCTCGCTCGTCACCGCCGACGACGAGCGCCTGCATGCCCTGTGGCGGGCGCAGCGCCCCGGCTGCGGCGTCGTGGTCAGCTTCCACGGCAACGGCTCGCGCCCCGAGCCCGCGGCTGCGCGCTTCGCCGCCGCGCCCTGGTCCGGCGCCGGATGGGGCGTGCTGGCGATCGCCTATCGCGGCTATCCCGGCTCGACCGGCACGCCGACGGAGGAGGGGCTGATCGCCGACGGGCTCGCGGCCGTCGCCGAGGCCGCGCGGCGGGCGCCCGGCGCGCCGATCCTGCTGCACGGTCATTCCCTCGGCGCCGCGGTCGCGGTCGCCGTGGCGGAGCGGGTGCCGCATCTCGGGCTCTACCTCGAGGCGCCGTTCGATTCGCTGCCCGGCATCGTGCGCCTCGCCTTCCCCTACGCGCCGACATTCCTCCTGCGCGATACCTGGCGCTCCGATGCGCGCATCGCGCGGGCCGGCGGGCCGATGCTGATCGTCCACGGCACGGCGGACGGCGTCGTGCCGGTGAAGCTCGGGCGCCGCCTCGCCACGGCGGCGGGCGCGAGCGCCCGCTTCGAGGCGGTCGCCGGCGACCACGTCTCGGTGCTCGGAACCCACGATCGCCTGGCCGAAACCCTGTTCGGCGACCGCGTCCGGCCGGGCTGCCCGGCGCTCGCCGCAGCGACGCCTTGACGCCGCGCCGCGGTTTTCCCGCAATCCCATATCGCCGGTCGGACCCGATGCGAACGGAGGCGAGGCGGTGGGGCGACGCGAGCGGCGCTGGCGCGAGGACGATCCCGAGACGCAGGGGCGCAGCCCCGAGCCGGTGATCTGCCCGCTCTGCGAGCGTCCGATCCCGCCCCGCGCCCGCTCGAGCCTGCATCACCTCGTGCCGAAGCTGAAGGGCGGCACCCACGGCACCACCGTGCGGCTGCACCAGGTCTGCCACTCGGCGATCCATGCCCGCCACAGCGAAGCCGAGCTCGCCCGGCGCCTCGCCGACGTCGGCGCGCTCCGCGCCGAGCCGGAGATCGCGCGCTTCATCGCCTGGGTGCGGACCAAGCCCGACGACTTCCACGCTGCCACGCGGATGACGCGGGACCGTCGCTCGGCCAAGCGCAAGAGCTGACGCCGGGCCCCGGAGCGGATTCACCCCGCGTTCGCCATGCCGCGCGATGGCGCTGCGGGGCTCAGGCGGCCTTTACGCATCCCGCCCAAGGGTTGCGCCGACGGGGCGACCGGGCGGAGGCGGTGATGGCGGGGGCGGCGGGCACGGCGGGGCCGGGGGATGCGATGCGTCTCGCCTGGGTCGACGTCGCCAAGGGCATCTGCATCCTCCTCGTGGTGATGATGCATTCCACCCTCGGCACCGGCGAGGCGATGGACGGCGAGGGTTTCCTCCACACGGTGGTGAGCTTCGCGAAGCCGTTCCGGATCCCGGACTTCTTCCTGCTGTCGGGCCTGTTCGTCGGCCGGGTGATCGACCGCGACTGGCGCTTGTTCGCCGACCGGCGTGTCGTCCACTTCGCCTACTTCTACGGGCTCTGGGTCGTCGTCCAGTCGCTCGCGAAGTATCCGGCGATCGTCGGCGAGGCCGGGCCCGGCGCCTTCGCGGCCCATCTCGTCCACACGCTGATCGAGCCGTACGCGACGCTGTGGTTCATCTACCTGCTCGCGGTGTTCTCGGTGGTGACCAAGCTGCTGCGCCGCGTGCCGGCGGCGGTGCTCCTGGCCGGCGCCGCCCTGCTGCAGGTCGTGCCGATCGCGACCCCTTCCTATCTCGCGGAGGAATTCTGCGCCCGCTACGTCTACTTCGTGGCCGGATACCTGTTCGCCGGGCGCATCTTCGCCTTGGCCGACCGGGTCGCGCGCCACCCGGGGGCGGCCTGTGCCGGGCTGATGCTCTGGGCGGGGATCGAGGCGTGGCTCGCCTTCACGCCCTCGCAGCTGCCGGGGCACCCGACGCTCGCCAGCCTGCCGCTGGTCAGCCTGATCCTCGGCGGCGCCGGCGCGCTCGCCATCGTCGCCGGCGCCGCCCTGCTGACGTCGGCCGGGGGGCCGGTCACCGCGGTGTTGCGCGCCTGCGGGCAACGCTCGATCGTGATCTACCTCGCGTTCTTCCTGCCGATGGCGGTCACGCGGACGCTGCTGGTCAAGGTCGGGCTGATCGACGATGTCGGCCTCGCCAGCCTGACGGTGATGGTCGTCGCCGTGATCGTGCCGCTGGCCCTCGAGCGCGCGGTGCGCGGCACCGCCCTCCGCTTCCTGTTCGCCCGCCCGAAGGCGTTCCGCATCGCGAGGGCCCGGCAGGCCCCCGCTCCGGCGCTGCAGCCGGCCTGAGCCGGCGCGCGCCGGTTTCGCGGTCCGTCTCAGCCTTCGAACCGTACTCCCAGCCGCCGACCCTCGCGCCGGACGACGCGACAGCGCCGCGGCGGCTCGTAAGCGGTCACCCGCAGCGTGAACCGATCGGGGGCGACGATCTCGGCCGCGACCTCAATCTGCGCGCCGGTCTCGGAGACGTCCCAGACCAGGCATTCGCAGGGCTCCCCGCATTCGTCCGCGATCAGGCTCGCCACCTGGAAGGCGTCCTTGCGCGGGGTGCTGCGTCGATTGTCGCTCATGGCATCACCCCAAGGTCGAAGGCGGAGCGCATCTTGCGCGCAATCGCTTAGCAAAAGCCGCGTCCGGCGCCAAAAACCCCGTGAACTCGGCGACGCCGGGCCGCATCGCGGAGCGCGAACGCCAAGTTCCTGATCGTCAACGGGTTCTGAAAATCGGCGGTTAACATCCCTTAAACCCGCCGCATTTACCGTGCGGAACCGGGCCTCCGACGATCGCCACCGCACCGCCTTCGCAGGGCATCTCGGACGGGCCTCAGGACAGACGGGACGCATGGCGAACGGACGCGGACGGGACGGCCGGGGCGAACCGAACTTCGACGTGCCCGAGGGGCGCGGCGCGGGTCGGGGCGGCACGGACCTCCGCCTGTCGCGGGCCGATCGCCCGGGAGGCGGCGTGGCCAGCAGAAGCCGAGACAGCGAGGACGCGGGCAGCCGCCGGGCGAAGCCGGCCGCCAAGGGCGGCGCGCGGCGTGGCGCTTCGTCGAAGAAGGTCCGGCGGCGCTCGCTGCTCGGGCGCGTGGTCTACGCCGGCTGGGTGCTCGGCCTGTGGGCGGTGGTCGGGATCGCCGGCCTGATCGCCTACCATGCCTCCCAGCTTCCGCCGATCGACCAGCTCGCGGTGCCCAAGCGCCCGCCGAACATCGCGATTCTCGCCTCCGACGGCTCGCTGCTCGCCAACCGCGGCGAGACCGGCGGCCGCGTCGTCGGCATCAAGGAGCTGCCGAGCTACCTGCCGCGCGCCTTCGTGGCGATCGAGGACCGGCGCTTCTACAGCCATTTCGGCGTCGACCCGGTCGGCATCCTGCGCGCCATCGGCCAGAACCTGACGCGCCGCGGCGTCGCCCAGGGCGGCTCGACCCTGACGCAGCAGCTCGCCAAGAACCTGTTCCTGACGCCCGAGCGGTCGGCCTCGCGCAAGATCCAGGAGGCGATCCTCGCCCTGTGGCTCGAGCACAAGTACAGCAAGGACGAGCTGCTCGAGCTCTACCTGAACCGGGTCTACTTCGGCGCCGGCGCCTACGGCGTCGAGGCGGCGGCGCAGCGCTACTTCGGCAAGCCGGCCAAGACCGTCAGCGTCGCGGAAGCCGCGATGCTCGGCGGCCTCGTCCAGGCGCCCTCGCGGCTGGCGCCGAACCGCAACCTGCCGGCGGCCCAGGCGCGCGCCGCCCAGGTGGTCGCGGCCATGCAGGAGCTCGGCTTCATCACCGCCCAGGACGCGAAGGTGGCGCTCGCCCAGCCGGCCCGGCCGGCGAGCACCCGCGGCGGCGGCTCGGCGAACTACGTCGCCGATCTCGTGATGGACGTGCTCGACGACTTCGTCGGCACGATCGAGGGCGACATCGTCGTGCAGACCACGGTCGACACCAACCTTCAGGCGACCGCCGAGAAGGCGCTCGTCGATGAGCTGAACGCCAAGGGCGGCCGCTACAACGTCGGCCAGGGCGCGCTGGTCTCGATGCGGCCGGACGGCGCGATCCGTGCGCTGATCGGCGGGCGCGACTACGCGCAGAGCCAGTTCAACCGCGCCACCACCGCCAAGCGCCAGCCCGGCTCCTCGTTCAAGCCGTTCGTCTACCTTGCCGCGGTCGAGCGCGGCGCGACGCCGGACACGGTGAAGGAGGACGCGCCGATCAAGATCGGCAACTGGCAGCCAGAGAACTACTCACACCAGTACGAGGGCCCGGTCACGCTGCGGACCGCGCTCGCCCTGTCGCTCAACACCGTCGCGGTGCGCCTCGGCCAAGAGGTCGGCGCCAAGGCGGTGGTGCAGACCGCGCAGCGCCTCGGCATCACCTCGGCGCTGCAGGCCAACGGCTCGATCGCGCTCGGCACCTCCGAGGTGACGCCGCTGGAGATGGTCGGCGCCTACAGCGCCTTCGCCAACGGCGGCACCGGCGTGATCCCCTACGTCGTCGCCGGCGTGAAGGCTGCCGACGGCAAGGTGCTGTACAAGCGCGGGGAGGGCGGCCTCGGCCGCGTCATCGATCCGAACGCCGTTGGCATGATGAACGCGATGATGCACGAGACCTTCGTGATCGGAACCGCCAAGAAGGGCGACATCCCGGGCTGGGACCTCGCCGGCAAGACCGGCACCAGCCAGGATTTCCGCGATGCCTGGTTCATCGGCTATTCCGGCAGCCTGGTGACGGGTATCTGGCTCGGCAACGACGACGGCGAGCCGACGAAGAAGGCGTCGGGCGGCAACCTGCCGGTCGAGATCTGGAAGACCTACATGAGCGTCGCGCTGAAGGGCCAGACGCCGGTGCCGCTGCCCGGCCTCAACCGCTGGCGCAAGGCGCCCGAGACGACCGCCTCGGTGGCGAGCGCGCCGAGCCCGGGCAACATCCTCGGCCAGATCTTCGGCGAGCCCCCGGCGCCGGCGCCCCGCCCGAATGCGGCCCGCCGTCCGGCGGCCCGCGACTCGGACGACCGCAACTTCATCGAAAAGCTGTTCGGCATCGGCGAGTGACGTGAGCGAACGGCTCGGCCATCGCCCGCGTCGCGCGGCGGACCCGGCGCCCGAGGCGTCGCGCTGCGCGACGCCTCGCTCACGCGGACGCCCTCAGGCGGCCAGCTCCTCCTCGTTGGCGATGAGCTTCCGCCCGGTCTTGATCGCCAGGTGGTACTGCTTGGCCGCGACCGCGTCGTGGATCGCCACGAGATACGGGGCCGCGCCCGGGATCGTCTTCAGGATCTCGGTCGACTGCATCACGAACAGGTTCTCCGCCTCCGCCTGATCGTCGGCGAGATAGATCACCTGCAGGGTCACGCAGAGCTTCTTGCACGGCGTGTCGGCGTCCGCCTCGCGGATGATCTCGCTCTCGCGCAGGAACTTGCACTGGGTCTCGACGAGGAAGACCGACCGCCGATCGCCGTTCCGGATCAGCGCCCCGTTGATGATCAGCCGCTCCGCGGGCTTCAGCTCGATGCGTAGGGCCATGCCGGCAACTCCATTCTAGAGACGCCACGACCATCGACACGATCTGTTAATGTTGTTTGAACTCTCATCGCGTAATTGGGCGCAATACGCCCTGCACACCCGCGATATGCCGGATTCGACCGGTCGATTTAACGCGTCGGTAGGTGGCGACATGTTTCTTCGTGAGGCCGGCAGAAAGCCGGTCTTCTGATCAAATATGGATCTCATCTCATGTCCGGCGTCTCTCTCACCGCTGCTACCCGCCAGAACCTGCTTTCGCTGCAGGATACGGCGTCCTTGTCCTCGACCACCCAGAACCGTCTTTCCACCGGCAAGAAGGTCTCCTCGGCCCTCGACAACCCGGTCAACTTCTTCACTGCGCAGAGCCTGTCGAACCGTTCCTCGGACCTCGGCACCCTGCTCGACAGCATCTCGAATGGCGTGCAGACGATCCAGGCGGCCAACACGGGTCTGACCTCGATCCAGAAGCTGGTGGACTCGGCCAAGTCGACCGCCAACCAGGCGCTCGCCACGCAGATCACCACCAGCGGAACGGCTGGCACTGGCTTCTCGGCCACTACCGGCTCGGTCAACCTTCTCGTCAACGGCACGGCGGTTCCGGTCTCGCTGACCGCCAGCGACACCATCGACACGGCCATCACCAAGCTGAACACCGCGGTCAGCGCTCAGGGCGCAGGCAACGCGTTCACCAAGGATGCCACTGGTACCAAGCTCGTCGTCAACGCTACGGCTGACATCGAGTTTTCGGCGCCTGCCGACCAGACCGCGCTTGGCTTTGCCAGCGGCGCCGCTAATGCGGGTCCTCTGTACACAGCTTCGGCGGCCGGGCAGAGCTCCAACCTGACGGTGACCGGCGTCAAGGAGCGGGCCTCCCTGTCGAAGCAGTACAACAGCCTGCTGACCCAGATCGATCAGCTCGCCAAGGACTCGAGCTTCAACGGCACCAACCTGCTGTCGAGCAGCGCGGCTTCGAACAAGCTGCACATCTCGTTCAACGAGAAGGACACCTCGAACCTCGACGTCCAGGGTGTCGATGCCACTTCCGGCGGTCTCAACCTGACGGCGATCACTGGCAACTCTGGTTCGACGGCGGACGGCAAGGGCAGCTTCCTTCTCGATGCCTCAGTCACCGCTACGCTCAGCAGCCTGACAAGCGCCTCCACAACGCTGCGATCGCAGGCCTCGACCTTCGGCTCGAACCTGTCGGTGGTTCAGAACCGTCAGGACTTCACCAAGAACCTCCAGAACGTGCTCGACACCGGCGCCTCCAAGCTCACCGATGCCGACCTCAACGAGGAGGCCGCGAACTCCCAGGCC
>NZ_JAKSXU010000071.1:0-23174 GCF_022829325.1 Methylobacterium sp. J-092
GACTCCCAGAACGGTTCGTGTCTTATTGGGGCAGGTAGACAGGTGTTGTGTTGTGGCGTTAGGCTGGTCAGGGGTTCAGGTGTGTGGTGGAGGGAGTTGTCGACAGGCGTGAGTGGGGGGGGGCGAGGAGGTGTGGAGGTGAAGAGTGAAGGGGGGGGTGCGAGGGGAAGGGGGGGAGGACGGTGGGCGCCGGGCGGGGGCGGAGGGGGGGGGGGGGCGGGGGGGGGGGGGGGGGGACGACGGCAGTTGCCGGAATGGCATGTCTGCAGGTCAACCCCGGCTTCGCCGGAGGGTCGCGACCGAACGCGATGCGAAGCCGCCCCCGTTATGCGGGTGGGCCGGAGCAGTGTCGAACATGATCTAAGTCGACGTTTCAGCTCGCCGCCATGTGCCTTTCGACCGGATAGGCCATTCTGGTGGCAAGCGCTGCCCGATAAGTGGCGTACCTCTCCCATCGGACATCTGCGGATTGCCGAATCGATCCAATCGTAGAGAATGGCCACGCTGGATATCTGGATGGCGGTGATGGCTCGCAATCCCTCTCCGGGGGCGATACGGAAGGATGGCCGGAGGGCATTCTATGTTTACCTTCCGCCGCCACTCATACGCGACCTGAAGAAGGCTGCCCTCGACGAGGAGCGCCCCGCATACGAACTTGTGGAGGAAGCTGTGGAAGCGATGTTGCGGAGCAGGCGGGACGGCGTCGCTGGCTCGGATGGGATGGCCTGATCCATGGCGATCCAGACCGTACGTCAGCTTTGCCGCATATCGGACCTCGTCGACGACGATGGCCTCGTGGATCAGATCGCGAACCTGGACGATCTCCATCGGGGCATCGACGCGGATGCGTTCTTCCGGCGCAACCACTTCACCGAGGGCCTCAGTGCCCTTGTGCGCAACGGTTTCGACCGCCTCTCAGGACGGTCGGACGGGGGGGCATTCTATCTCTCTCAGTCGATGGGCGGGGGTAAGACCCATTCGCTAATCGCTTTCGCCCTATTGGCGCAGGATGACGGCCTGAGGCACCGCATCATTCCGAACATCGCCCCCACCGCAACGTTCGGCGCTGCTCGGGTCGTCGTCTTCAACGGGCATCAGAACCCCGAAAATTTCCTATGGGGCCTCGTGGCGGAGCGCCTGGGGCGACCCGAGGCCATGAGCCGGTTCTGGAAGGACGGCGCCAAGGTTCCTGGGGTTGATGCATGGGAAGCCGCCCTCGGGACGGAACCCGTGCTGATCCTGCTCGACGAGCTGCCGAGCTACCTCCAGATGGCGGAAGGGCAGTCCGTCGGCAACTCGACGCTCGCCGACATCACCATCGGCGCCTTGGAGCGCCTGTTCAACGCGTTGACGCGCCTCCCCCGTGCCTGCGTCGTCGTCACGAATCTGATGGACGACGTCTTCGCGGAGGGGTCGGGACGGCTCAAGACCCTGATCAACACCCTCAACAAGCAGTACGGGAAGTACGCCCACGCCATCACGCCGGTCCAGCAGAACAGCGGCGAAGTGTTCCAGATCATCCGCCGGAAGCTGTTCGACGACCTCCCGCCTGACGACGTCATCGACGAGGTGGCGCAGGCTTATGTGGACGAGCTCAACAAGGCGAAGAAAATCGACGACATCGCGTCGGTTCCCGAGAGCTTCATCCAGCGTATCCGCGAGACCTACCCCTTCCATCCATCCATCCGGGACATCGTCGCGCGGTTCAAGGAGAACCCGGGTTACCAGCAGACCCGCGCCCTGATCCGCATCCTCCGCCTCGCCGTTAGGAACGCCTGGAAGTCCGACGAGCAGATATTCCTGATCGGCCTGCAGCACCTCGACCTGAACCATGGCGGCACGGTCGAGGAGATCCGCAAGATCAACAACCACTTCACCAACGCAATATCGAAGGACATCGCGGACCGCGGCAATGCCTTGGCTGAGCAGATTGACGACGCGGCCGGGTCCACGACGGCGACGTCCGTCTCCAAGCTCGTCCTGATGGCATCGCTTTCAACCGCGGAGCAGCCGATCCTCGGCCTGCGCCGCTCGGACATCGTCGAGTGCCTGGTGGACCCGCTTACGCGGACGTCCGCGATCTCCACCGCATTGGACAAGCTGAGCGGGACCGCTGAGTACCTGTTCAAGGGTCCGGACGAACGCGTCTATTTCGGCCAGACGGCCAACGTCATTTCAGAGATCAATAACACGGCGACCAGCCTGACGGAGGAGGTGGTCGACAACGAGCTCCGCAAGAAGCTCGCTGAGATCTTCGAACCGCGCTCGAAGGCCCTCTATCGGACGCTCGCGATCTTGCCGTCGCTCGATGAGATCAAGGTCCTTGAGGATGACGTCACCCTCATCGTCCTGGAACGCTCGGCAAAGGACCTTCCGAAGGCGCTGACGGACTGGTGGTCCAAGCTCGATCGCCAGAACCGGGTCCTGGTCCTCACCGCCGACCTGACGTCGCTTGGGACCCTACGGAACGTCGCACGTCAGATCCGTGCCATCGCCATCGTGGAAAAGATGACGCTGGCCCGGCACGGTAAGGATTCGTCGCAGTCTAAGGAAGTCGAGGCGATCCGCGTGCGGGCCGCCAACTCCTTCACGTCGAGCGCACGCGAGACGTTCACCACCTTGGTGTTCCCCGCCGAGCGCGGACTGCGTGACTTCGGGCAGTTCCAGATGGTGTTCGACAACAACGATTACCGCGGCGAGGAGCAGATCCTAGCCACCCTGGAGCAGCGCGGGAAGTTCTATCCGTCGGCCAAGGTCGAGAAGGAGATCAAGGCCCTGCGCGACGAGGCGGAGATCGCGTTGTTCGACGCCAACGCGGTCCAGCGGTCGGAGCTGCGCAGGAAGGCTGCGGCGAAGCCCGGCTGGTACTGGCTGGCGTCGGGTGGGCTCGACTATCTCATTGAGGAAAGCGTCAGGACGAAGCACTGGCGCCTCCGCAACGACCTGGTCGAGAAGGACTATCAACGCGAGACATCGGTATCCGCACGCCTCGACGGGCCTCTCGACGCCATGCTCGATAAGGGCATCTACAAGCTCGTGGTCCTCCCCGAGGAGGCCGACATCGTCTACGCGTCGGAAAGCGGCCCCCCCGATCCGAGCGTATCCGGCCGGGTCACGGGGCGCTCCTACGAGACGAGCGCCTCCCGCGTCTGGTTCCTTGGCGTGAACTCCAAGGGGGAGGCGGTCACGGGACCCGTCTACGAATGGCTTGCGCCGATCCTGATGGTGGCCCGTGCGTCCTCGACGTCGGCGGGGCTGCAGGTCGAATGGACCGTCATCCCTCGTACGGCCGAGATACGTGCGACCTTCGACGGTAGCGACCCGTCCCGGGGGGCCGTGGTGACGCAACCTCTTTCCGTTCCGCACGACGCGTTCGAGGTCCGTTTGCTCCCGGTGGTGGACGGACGCACCGGCGATGTCTCGGTGATCAGGCGCGCGGGCCCCTCCCCCCTGCCTTCTGGGCCTCGCACCATCCGAGACGACCTGCCCCTGACGCTGCTGGAACGGCAAAAGTTCGATTCGATCACGCGCCTGACGGATGCCCTCTCGGCGTTGAAGTCCGCGCACGGCTCGGCCGTGCACGGCGGCCAGGTCGACGTCGGTACCGACGAGCCGGAAACCTTCGCGGACACCACGTTCGGGGACGACGTGGCGCTCCGGCCCGAGGCCATCGAGACGATCATGGCGACCCTGGCCGCCGCCGGCGGTTTCACGGCGACCCGCGCCAACGCCAGCTTCAACAGCATCAGCTTCTCCTCCGGCAAGGACTACAAGGTGTTCGCCGACGCGCTCGGGCTCGACTTCGAGCGGATGGTTTGGTCGCAGGACGAAGGTCGGTAGGGGACGATAATGTCTGGGTTCGATTGCGCCGACCACTACCAGGAACACTGCTACCTCGTGCAGGTCCCCCGGACTGCTAAGGAAAGTGTGCACGTCTTCGAGGTCTACGGGCGGCCGCCCAAGGCCACCGAGGATCTGTGGGCTCCGGAGGTCACCCTCCGGGCCCAGCTCACCAAGGGTAAATGGGACGCCATCTCGGCCGAGGTCCGGCTGGAATTCAACCGGCGGCTTAAACTCGAACGACGGAAGGCCGGAACCTGGTCCCAGGGCGGAAACGGGGTCCAGCGTCTCCTTGGCAAGGAACTGCTCGTCCTCGTCTGGGCCATCGAGCAGGACGTCGTCTCGCTTGAGCAATGCGAGGTGGCGGTCCGCAACTGGTTGGGCCTCAAGCCCGAGGAGCGTTGGTGGCTCTACACCATGACGGCGGCGGCCACCGGCTTCGCGCACCAGGTCGGAATGGGCTGGCGGGACGCCCTGACCAAGGCGCTTTGCTTCGGGACGAAGCGCGACGTGTTCTCGCTCGGCTCCGTCACCGGCCGCGGTACGCTCCCGCCCCGGCGCAACGACGCCTACGCGCCCGTGAAGGATGCCAATCGCAAGCGGATCGAGTTCGCGGCGCTGCGCGCCATCGCCGCCAACGTCGAGGTTCTGGCATGAACGCCCGCGTCGAGAGCCTCGGCAATCCCGGCCCGGTTCCCTTTTCCCTGCGGGACGCCCCGTCCTTCATCGAGGCGCAATTCCCGGTGGGGCGGGTCTCGGCCGAATCCTTCAAGGAACGCTCGGCGGTCCAGGGGCAGCTTCTCACGACCCTGGGCACGTACTGGAAGGGCCGCAAGCCCTTAATCCTCGTGAGGGCGACCGTACTCGGATGCCTCCTGCCTGCGACCGACGATGCCATCGGGGACCTGCGCGTCTTCCTGCTGCTGATGGGCATGGATGACACCACGTTCGCTCGGCGCATGGCTAGCTTCCCGGCCAAGAAGGTCGATCCCGATTGGCCCGGTTACCTCAAGGTTATCGAGCCGGGTGAGCCTCCCAAATGGCGCAAGACGCTTCCGAAGGCCGAGCGGCAGGCGCTCCTGGCGGAGTGGCTGCTTACGCTTCCGTACGACCGGCGCCTGGACCTCTGCCTGAGGCCCGAGGATTGCTCGGAACGCGAGTTGCTCGACGGGATCTGGGACGACGTGAACGCGCACCTCGGCACGACCGCACGTTCCATCGCCGAAATTGTCCGGCAACTCGGCGTGATGCGTTACGGACATGCGCCAAGGCTCGCCGACACCTTCTGCGGCGGAGGCTCGATCCCGTTCGAGGCCGCCCGGATCGGTTGCGAGGTGCTCGCCTCTGATCTGAACCCGGTCGCCTGCATGTTGACCTGGGGAACGTTCAATGTGGTGGGTGCGTCGGCGGAGGCGCGCTCGGGGTTCGAGAAGGCTCAGAAGGAAGTTGCCGCGTCGGTCGAGCGGGAGATCGCGGAACTCGGCGTCGAACACGACGCGGATGGAAATCGCGCCAAGGCATACCTCTACTGCATCGAGACCCGTTGTCCGAAGACGGGATGGATGGTGCCGATCCTCCCGACATTCGTCATCTCGAAATCGCGCAACGTCGTCGCCACCCTGGTTCCGGACCCCGTCAACCGGCGGTACGATATTGATGTCAGGACAGGTGTTTCGGAGGCGGACATGGCCGCCGCCGAGACGGGGACGCTCCGCGACGGCCGGTTGGTCCATCCGGCAAATCCCGAACGGGATGGCGTGGCCATCGGCGTCATCCGCGGCGACCACCGAACCGACGACGGCCGGAACGCGAACGGCCTCCGGCCATGGGGCAAAGACGATTTCATCCCGCATGCCGACGACGTCTTCCAGGAGCGATTGTACGCGATTCAGTGGATCGACAGGGAGACCGTCGACAAATCACGGCAGGTTACGTTCTTCGCGGCCGTGAGCGCGGAGGACCTAGCACGGGAAAGACGCGTCGAGGACGTCGTGGGAACCAACCTCGCGTCATGGCAGGACTTGGGTTTGATCCCGGATCAGCACATCGTCCCGGGTGACAACACCTCGCAACCCATGCGCGAGCGCGGATGGCGATACTGGCACCACCTTTTCGGAGCCCGGCACCTCCTGTACTTCGCTTCGGTCTCAAGGAACATTCGCGCGCTGGACGACCACCTCCAGAGTGCCTTATACCTGAACCTGGCGAAGGCCTTGGACTGGGGAAACAGGCTTTGCTATTACGGGACCGGCGCCGCGCGCGAGTCCATAAGCCATCTGTTCTCCAACCAAGCATTCAACACCCTGTTCAATTATGGCGTCCGGGCATCGCGTGGCCTGAGCGAGCACATCCTGCTTGAGTTCGGCGAGGTTCGGGCGGTGCCGGGCTCGGCGGTGGTCGCGAACGCATCGGCGCTCGACTTCGCCGGCGACATCGACCTCGGCGTCTCCGACCCACCCTATGCCGACGCGATCAACTATCACGAGATCACCGAGTTCTTCATCGGGTGGCTGCGGAAGAGACCGCCGGCGCCGTTCGACGCATGGGCCTGGGATAGCCGGCGCGACCTGGCGGTGAAGGGCACAGACGAGAAGTTCCGCTCCGACATGGTCAAGGCTTACAGAGCGCTCTCCGAACGAATGCCGGACAACGGCATGCAGGTCGTCATGTTCACCCACCAGGACGTCGGCGTGTGGGCTGACCTCGCCGCGATCATGTGGGCGGCTGGGCTCCGTGTGACGGCCGCCTGGAACGTGGTCACCGAAATCGCCAAGCCGTCCGGTGGGGGAAACTACGTTCAGGGAACGGTCCTTCTCGTCCTTCGCAAGCGCCTTGCTGGGGCGAAAGTGAAGAAGATGGACATCGAGTACGAGATCGAGACGGAGGTCGACTGCCAACTCGCGGTCCTGAACGACCTCGACAAGGACTGGACCTCGGAACGCCTATACACGGACGGCGACCTTCGACTCGCAGCCTACGCGGCGGCCCTTCGGGTCATCACCGGTTATACCCACATCGACGGCAGCGAGATCGGCGTCGACATCTACCGCAAGCTGGCCAAGGGCGAGAAGACGGTCATCCGTGGCCTGATCGAGTACGCTGCGGGCGTCGCGAACAACAAGTTGGTCCCGGAAGGGTTTCCCGAGAACCTTTGGCGCGATCTCGATCCCGCATCTCGTTTCTACGTCAGGATGTTGGACATCGAGGCAACGGGCGCCACGAAGTATGCCCACTACCAGGATTTCGCGCGTTCCTTCTCGGTCCAGAACTACCACCTCCTCATGGAGTCCAAGAAGGCGAACGCCGCATCGCTCGCCGGGGCGTCGGCTTTGAAGGGGGCGATGCTGGACGGCGAGGGGTTCGGCTCCTCGCACCTGCGGCGGATACTGTTCGCCGTCCACAAGACCATGCAGAAGGATGATCCCAAGGAGGGTCTCGCCTACCTCCGCACCACGTACGAGGGGGACTACTGGGGCAACCGGATGAAGCTCATCGAGTTCGCCAAGTACGTCTCGGCCAAGACCGCCGTGACGAGGCCGGACGAGAGCGCCGCGGCGGACATGATGGCCATGCGGTTGGAGGTGGACCGGCTGTAGGGACGGTCCCGTGACGATTCTCCGTCATTCGTCGCGTCGTGCGTCTTTGCGCGACATGCTTGCCGAGCGGCTGTCGCGAACGCGGCGCTATCTCCGCATCGCGGGTTACTTCCGGTCGTCGCTCCTCGAACTCGTCTCCGAGGAACTCGGCGGCGTCGACGAAATCCGCATCATCTGCAACGCAGAGGTGGACGCGAACGACGTCCGGGTCGCCCGCTCCGTCGAGACGGGGGCGTTATCGCAGGCACTGGTCTCGGCCTGGATGGCCGACCGTAACGGTCTCGACGAACTCCTAGAGAAAGGTCGGTATCGCATCCTGCACGGCCTCCTGGCCTCGGGACGGATGAAGGTCCGCGTCGTCCCACGCGACGGCGGCAACGTGTTCCTGCACGGTAAGGCCGGGATACTGGAGTTTCGCGACGGCGGTTCGACCGCCTTCGTCGGCTCCATGAACGAGAGCGCGACCGGCCTAAAGCATTCCTACGAGATCCTCTGGGAGGACGATGCGCCGGAGGCGACGGAATGGGTCCGCGAGGAGTTCGAGCACTTCTGGGCGCTCGGCGTCGATCTACCTTCGGCGGTGATAGGACATATCGGATCGGTCGCGGGCCGTTCGGAGTACGCGTCAATTGAGGACGCTCGCCGAAAGGGAGAACTCTCCAACCCGGCCGCGTCCCTCGTCGACCGCCCAATCTACAGGACAGGGCAGGTCCTAAGGCCGTGGCAAAAGCGATTCGTGCAGGCATGCGTTGACGACCATGCAGCGCATGGGAAGGCCCGCTTTCTCCTTGCGGACGACGTCGGGCTCGGCAAGACGCTGTCGTTGGGCGCCGCGGCCCTCGTCCTCGCCCTCCTGTCGGACGGTCCGGTCCTCATCCTCGCACCGGCGACGCTGACCCGTCAGTGGCAGACCGAGTTGGTTGACATGCTGGGGATACCATCGGCGATCTGGTCATCGACGCGGAAGCAATGGATCGATGGCGAGGACTTCGCGATCTCGTCGAAGGGGGATGCGTCCGCGGTCGCCCGCTGCCCCGTGCGAATCGGTATCGTATCGACCGGCGTCATCGTCAGCGGGGACGATCAGGGCGAGGCGGCCCATCTACGCGGCAGGCGTTTCGGGGTCGTGGTGCTCGACGAGGCGCACAAGGCCAGGGCGGACAGAGGCGGGAAGGATGGGGGGCGCGTGGGCGCCAAGCGGCTGCTCGATTTCATGGAGCGTATCGCTGCGAACTCCGAGAACGTCCTCCTCGGGACGGCGACGCCGATCCAACTGGATGCCGTCGAGATCCACGATCTGGTGGCTCTCCTGTCCAAGGGCGCGATCCATGTCCTCGGCAAGGAAGGAAGCCGCGGATGGATATCCGACACATCCATGGATTACCTCACCGGTGAGCGGGATTGGCCGACCGATCCGACCGACCAGTGGGGCCTCCTGCGCAACCCGCTGGCCCCGATGTCCGAGGACGCGATCTACAGGAAGGTTCGGTCGCTGCACCGGATGGCGCCAAGCCAGGTCGAAGGTCCTCGTTACGAGGATCTCTCCCGCGGCCTAAAGAGCCAGGTCAGGGCTGAATTCGCGCAACTCGCCACTCAGACGAACCCGATCATCCGCCGCGTCATCCGCCGGTCGCGGCCCATGCTGGAGGATGCCGGGTTGCTGTCCCGGATCGAGGTCATGGTTCATCCCCGTCAGTCAGACGGGCTCCCGGTCGATCTGTTCTCAGGCGCCGGACTGGAGATGGGTCTCTCCTTCAGGATGGCCTACGATGCGGCGATACGGTTCTGCGCCCTCTACGTGTCGTCCCGGCCGTCCGCGGGATTCATGAAGACCATCCTCCTCAGGCGGATCGGATCGTCCGTGGAGGCGGGGCTCAACACGACGCGCATGCTGCTGCAGGGTGCCGAACCTCGTTCGCTCGTCGACGACGACGACGACCTTCCGGACATTAGAACAGAACGCCTGGCTTTGACGCCATCGGAGATCTCCTGCTTGCGAGAGGTCGAGGGTCATCTTGCTGCGGTTTCCCAGAGGGAGGGATTGGACCCGAAGGTGGCCGTGATCGCGCACTACCTCGGCGAGGGGGGCTGGCTGCGTCGGCACGGCATGATCGCCTTCAGCCAATTCTACGACACCGCGGAATTCCTGGGTCGCGAACTCGCGCGCCTATTTCCGGAGCAGCCGATTGCGATCTACGCCGGTGGTGGTCGGTCCTTCGTCCTAAGCGATGGTGAAAGGCGACGTACAGACCGCAACGCCATCAAGGATGCCGTACGCGACGGATCGATAAAGCTCGTGGCAGCCACGGACGCGGCCTGCGAGGGCCTGAACCTTCAGAGGCTGGGTGCGCAGGTGAACGTCGACCTGCCTTGGAACCCCTCCCGACTTGAGCAGCGCAAGGGACGCATCCAGCGCATAGGCCAGACGCGGTCGACCATCCACGTCGCGAACCTGCGCTACGCAAACACATACGAGGATGACGTCTACTCGGCCTTGTCGGAACGTTTCTCCGACATATTCCAGGTGCTGGGCCAGCTTCCAGATTCATTCGAGGACGATTGGGTCGATGCGATCCTCCGGGACCGGGATGCGGTGAAATCGTTCCCCGCCCGGGTGAAGCTGACCAAGCCGGCGGTCGAACGCCGCTACTCCCGGGACGTGGCCGGCGACACGGATCTGACATGGGAAGCGACCGAGACCATCCTCTCGTCGAGGGACATCGCCGAGTTCATGAGGAAGGGCTGGTAGACCGGACCGGACGTCTTGGCCGCGCCGACCCCGTCGGCCAGCGACGACACCGCCGAACCCAAGGGGCACGTCTCGGTCGCGGATGGAAGGGGTACGCCCCTAGGGTCACGGTTCGGCACCTGCACATGCGAATTCGGTCCGATCTTGCACGCCGACCTCCCCGTGACGGCTCGGGTGATGACCGAACGTGGTCCGTGCCGACCTAGTCGTCGGTGTCTCGCGCGAAGTGTTGGGGGAAGCGGTCACGCCTCGACCGATGAGCGGGCCCTGCCAAGCGACGCCATTCCCGTTGGTATGGCTTCGAACGGGGATGCCAAATTTTTTATCCGTGGCACTATCCAATCGACGCCAATCGCTTCGCTCTAGGGACACGCTCTTCAACGGGAGCAATTTTTTGTCGAACATGACAGAGCCAGCCATCCGCTCCCCCGAGGATTGGAAGGAACTGGCCGAAACCGGCGGGCTTGGGACCTGCGAGCCGGAACAGATGGTGGCGGCATGCCGCGACGAGGCGATGCGGGATGGTCGCCTTCGGGGGCTGCTGCTGGATCACCTATGCGGCCTAGCCCGCCCGTACCTAATCAGGCGGGCCAATAAGGACATGCCGAACGGCGGCCTCGACGCCGTCGACGACATCGTCTCGAAGATGGCGCTCGCCATCGTCGATCCCGTTGCGAAGGACGGGGTGGGGTTCGGGGCCGCCTTCTACACCAAGTTGCAGCAACGCCTCGCCGACCGTCACCGGGCGTGGCGGGTGCAACAGAGGCGCATCGAGCCGATGCCCGTCGACGACGAGACCGGCGAGATCCTCGAACCGCCGGACGCCGCCGGCCTGACGCCCGAGGAGGCCGCGACGGTCGACGACCTGATCGCGGGCCTCCCCGACAACCATCGCAGGGCCTTCCTGCTCCACCGCGCCGGCTTCCCGGTCTCCTCGAAGGGGGAGTGCATCGCCACGATGCTCGGGGTCCAGCCGAAGACGGCTGATGCTTGGATCAAGAAGGCCGTCGCGCACCTGCGCGAGCAGCTTGGACTGGACCGATGAGCACCGAAGACCTCGACGACATCATCTTCCGCTTTCACCAGGCCGCCGAGCCCCTGACGCCGGAGCTGGTCGGTGATTGGGTGGGTCGGTACCCCCAGTTCGCCGACGACATCAGGGCCCATGCGGTCGAGATCGTCGACATGCGGTTCCTCGCCGGGCAGGACGCCGGGGACGAGGCCGCACCGGCGGACGAACCCGCGACGCCGGTCGCCGGCACCACCCTCCGCGCGGTCGCGAAGGCCGCGGGCACCTCGCTGCGCGACCTGGCGGACGACCTCGGCATCGCGCGGTCCATCGTATCCGACCTGAACACGGCGACAATCGAGACCGCGAGCGTACGGGGCCGGTTCGTCCGACTCGCCTCCGAGCGCCTCGGCGTGACGATGGAGTGGCTGTCCACCGTGCTTGCCGGTCCGGGCGAGGCGTCGGTGGGTGCCGCGTTCAAGGCGGAGGGCATGCCGGGGGTCGGACGTCGGAGGACGTGGGAGGAGGCCGTGCGGGACTCGGACATGGACGCGGGGCGCAAGGCGTTCTGGACCGCCGAGGAGCGCTGAGCATGGACGTGTGGCGCGACATCCGTATCAAGGCGCGCCAGAGGCACCGCGAGGCGTCGGTCTCCAATGGGCTGACGCCGGCCACGGCCATCGTCGCCGCCGGGCTTAAGGTCGCCAAGCTCCAGGTCGACCGCTTCGAGCCGGGCGTCCGCTACAAGGCCGGCGTGCTCGGCGTTCTGGAGCGCGAGGACGGCTTCGTGCGCCTGGCGTCGAACCTGACGCCGGAGATGGCCGCCGTCGTGGCGGCGCACGAGCTCGGGCACAACTGGCTCCATGACGACGCGGCCTTCATGATCCGCGACGTGGAAGCCGGCTTCGGCGGAAGCCCGGTGGAGACCGGTGCCGACAAGGTCGTGGCGTACTCCCCCCGGCAGAGGCTTGAGGTCCAGGCCGACGTGTTCGCGCAGGAGTTCCTGCTGCCGGCGGATCGACTGCGGCAGCGGCTGATCGCAGGCGAGCGCCCCGCCGCCATCGCGGTCGAGATGGGCCTGCCGATTGGGTTCGTCCGGATGCAGGCCATCCGCGCCCTCCTCCTGCCGCCGCTCGCTCCCACGGACGTCGAGCAGCGCCCGAGAGTGGCCCCTCCGCCGGACCCGGAGCAGCGGCAGGCGGCCGAGTGGGACCATCGGCCCCTCATCCTCGATGCGGGTCCCGGCACGGGAAAGACCCGCACGCTCGTCGCCCGGGTCAAGCACCTCCTCGACGGCGGCACGCCCGCGTCGTCGATCCTGGCGCTGACCTTCTCCAACCGGGCCGCCGCGGAGATGCTCGAACGAATCGAGGCGCTCGACGTGTCGGGGACGCCGCTCGTGTGGGTCGGCACGTTCCACGCCTTCGGCCTCGAACTGCTGCACCTCCACCACGCCGCGGCCGGGTTGCCCGCGAAGTTCGAGGTATTCGACGAGACCGGCGGGCTTGGCCTCCTGGAAGGGATCCTGCCCGAACTCGGCCTTCGGCATTACCAGAACCTGTGGGACCCGACCTTGGAGCTTCGGCCCATCCTCAGGGCCATCTCGCGCGCCAAGGACGAGCTCGTCTCCGCGGACGCGTACGCCGCCGCGGCGCGGGAGACGGAAGCCAGGGCCGTGACGCCCGTCGAGAAGGAACGAGCCGGCAAGGTCGCCGAGATCGCGCGGGTCTACCAGGCGTACCAAAGGGCGCTGGGCGAGCGCGGAGCCGTCGACTTCGGTGACCTCGTCTACCTCGCCGCCAAGCTGCTCGCGGACCGTCCGGACATCCGGGACGAGGTTCGGGGACGTTACGGTCGCATCCTCGTCGACGAGTACCAGGACGTGAACCAAGCCAGCACGGCCCTCCTCGACCAGCTGTCGGACGGGGCGAGGAACGTGTGGGTCGTCGCCGACCCGCGCCAGTCGATCTACCGGTTCAGGGGCGCGGCGCCGACCAACGCCATGCGGTTCACCGAGCGCCACGCCGGGGCGGAGCGCCGGCAGCTCAAGACCAACTATCGGTCGTGCGAAACGGTGGTGCGCGTCTTCGAACGATTCGGCATGGACATGGCGGCCGCCCCGAAGCCGGCGGTAACTTGGAAAGCCCACCGCGGCAGGGTCGGCTCCGCCGAGGTGGCGCACGCGCCGGACCTGCTTTCCGAGGCCGCGGCGATGCGGGACCGGATCGAGCGGCTCCGTGCAGAGGGTATCCCCTACGACCAGCAGGCCGTGCTGGCACGCACGCATCTCTGTCTCGCCAGGTTCTCCCGCCTGCTCCAGGAAATGGACGTCCCCGTGCTGTACCTCGGGGACCTGTTCGAGCGGCCGGAGATCCGCGACCTGCTCGCCCTCGTTTCCCTTGGCGCCGATCCCGCCGGCGCCGGGCTCGTCCGCGTCGCCGGCTTCCCGGAGTATGGGGCCTCGCGAGACGACGCGCTGAAGGTCATCGCCGAGGCGACCGCGAGCGGGGAGGACGTCATCGCCGTCTGCGCCCGCGCCGCCACGCTCCCCGGAATATCGGAGCGCGGAGGCATCGGCCTCCCTCGCCTGGCGGCGCACCTGTCGGGGGTGGAGTGGGCCACCACCGCCTGGCGGGTGCTGGCGACCTACCTGTTGGAGACCAGTGACTACCTCAGGCCCCTCCTCGACGCCGACGACGCCCGGTCCCGGCAGCGCCTGGTGGCCATCTATCAGCTCCTGAAGTTCGCTCGCGAACACGCCGACACGACCCTGGGGCGCGGGGGACGGCGCCGCTTCCTGGAGGACATCCGGCGCCTGGAGCGCCTCGACGACGAGCGTCAGTTCCGGGCGGTCCCGCCCGAGGCGGATGGCCTCCCCGCCGTGCGGATGATGACCGTCCACGCATCGAAGGGGTTGGAATTCCGGGCTGTGCACCTCCCGCAGACGGCGACGCGCTACGTGCCCGGTCCGCGGCGCCCCTCGGCCTGCCCCGTGCCTATCGGGCTGGAGCACCTGGAAGGGCAGCCCGGGGACCACGCCGCCGAGGAGGAGTGCCTTTTCTTCGTGGCCCTGTCCCGCGCCCGGGACGTCCTGTCGGTCAGCAGCGCCTCGACCTACACCGGGAGACAGGCCTGCAACCCCTCCAAGTTCCTGAAGCCGCTCGCCGCGGTCCTGGGAGCCACGCGGGCGGTCCCACCCCATGCGCGCGCGGCGACGTCGATTGACCACGTCGTCGTCCCCCCGCGCGAGAGCCATGAGGAACGCCATCTCGAAACCTACATGAAATGCCCAGCCCGCTATCGCCACGAGGTGGTGGAAGGGCTTTCGACCCTCGCCGAGAAGAGCGCCTACCTACGGTTCCACGGCTGCGTCCGACAGGTCCTCGCCTGGATGGGGGACAAGGCATGCGCGGGCGATCCGGTGACGGCGCCGGAGGCTGCCGCCTACCTCGAACGGGTCTGGCGGGACCGCGGACCGAGCGGTGGGTTCGAGGCGGTCTATCTCGCCGAGGCGCATCGGATGGTGTCGGCGGCCGCGACCATGCCCGACGCCGGCCATCGCCCCTTGGAACGCGTCCTCTCCGTGGTCGTGGCCGGCCAGACGGTGGTGGTCAGGCCGGATCGCGTCATGGAGGCCCCGGACGGATCAATCATCATCCGGCGGTTCCGCACCGGGCGTAGGAGCAAGACCGAGGAGGAGAAGCCCGTGTGGGCGCTCCTCGCCGGGGCCGGCGAGGCGGCGTTCCCTGGCCGCACCGTGCATCTGCAGGCGTTCTATCCCGCCGCCGCAGAGGTCGTTCCCATCGTCCCCGAGCGGGACGGGACGGAACTGGCACCGTACGCCGACGCCCTGGCCGGGGTGGCGGGGGGCGCGTTCGCACCGGTCACCAGCCGCGATTGCCCGACCTGCCAGTTCTATTTCATCTGCACCGCCGAGGATTCTTTCTGACGGCATGACCGAATCCCGCGGCCCCGCTTCGCTGAGGAGGCATGGGGCGGCCGATACCGAGGGCCTCCCGGCAAGGGCGAGAGGCCAATATGAACGCGCACAACCACGTCGACCGTTACGAGATCGAGATCGGCGACGAGAACCTGAACTTTACCCGGCACGTCATCGACGACCCGAAGCCCGCGGGGCGGCAGTTGATCCGGAACGCGGGCGTCCACCCCGTCGAGGATTACGTCGCCCTGGCGATGCTCCCCGACGGCAGATTGGAGGACGTCGGCCTCGACGAGCTCTTCGACCTCCGCGGCCAGGGGGCGGAGAGGGTCGTCGTCCTGAAGGCCGATGCGACCTACCGCTTCATCGTCGACGGTGAGGAGAAGGTCTGGAAGACGGTGGTCAGCGGGCGCGTCCTGAAGATCCTCGCCGGCGTCGACCCGGTCCGGCACGACGTCTACCAGGACATCCGCGGCGGCGACGACCTCCTCATCCGCGATACCGACCTCGTCGACCTCACGCGGCCGGGCGTGGAGCGGTTCTTCACCGCGGTCTCGCAGACGACGGAGGGCCTCTCGGCCCTCCTGCCACCGCGTGACGTAGCGTATCTCGACAACCGCGGCATCGCCCACGACGACCTCGTCGAGGGCGGCCAGCGCGGGATCGTGCTCCGCGACTTCCCCCTGCCCGCCGGGAAGTTCGACGCCAACAGGGCCGACTTCCTCCTCCTGCTCCCGCCGGGGTACCCCGATTGCCCGGTCGACATGTGGTACGCCTTCCCGTGGCTGAGGCTGGCCGGCACCGGTGTCGATCCGCGCCAGACCTCGGTTCCGTTGCAGGCCGCCGGCCGGACCTGGCAGCGGTGGTCGCGGCACAACTACGAATGGCGTCCTGGCACGGACGGCGTCCACACCATGGTCAAGCGGATCGAGCGCGCCCTCGCCGAGGCCGCCTGACATGCTCGACCTCATCCTCCTGGAAGCGCACGAGGCGGAGCTCCGTGCGCTGCTCGCCACCTCCGACGGTGCGGAGGCCGCGGCCTACCTGCTCCTGGGCGCCGCCGAGATCGGCGCCGACCCTTGGTCCGGCGAGCGGAGGCGGCGCCTCGTCTCCCATCGCGTCATGCCCGTCCCCGAAGAGGATAAGGTCTCGGCGTCGGACGTCCACGTGACGTGGTCGACGCGCTCGTTCGTACGGCTGCTCAAGGTGGCGGAGGCCGAGGGCCTGACGCTGGCCGTGGTCCACACCCACCCCGGCAGCCATGCCTTCTTCTCGGACCAGGACGACACCAACGAGGCGGACCTGCTCGGGATCGTCGGGAACCGGTCCGGGGATGGGCATTCGTTCGCCAGCCTCGTGCTCGGCGGCGACGGAAGCGCCTGCGCCAGGCTCTGGACCACGCCCCACGCTGCCGACCCCTGCGACCGCGTGATGGTTGCCGGCCGTAGCATCCACTTTCACGGGCGGTCCGGGGATGACGGCGGTGACGTCCTCGACCGCCAGGCGCGGCTGTTCGGCCCGACGTTCAACGGCACCGTGCGAGGTATGCGGGTCGGTATCGTCGGATGCGGCGGCACGGGGAGCCCGACCGCCATGCTCCTCGCCCGCCTTGGCGTCGGGCACCTCCTGCTGATCGACGACGACGTGGTGGAGGCCAGCAACCTCAACCGCATCCACGGGGCGCGGCGCAGCGACGCCGACGGCGGCGTGCCGAAGGTCGACGTCCTGGCGCGGGAGATCGACGCGGCGGGCCTCGGGGTCGCCGTGGCCACGTTCAGGGGCTGGGTGGGCGATGAGCGCGCCCGGGATGCCTTGCGTTCCTGCGACGTGGTCTTCGGATGCACCGACGATCACGATGGTCGGTTGTTCCTGAACCGAATCGCCTACTTCTACGGCATCCCCGTGATCGACATGGGGCTGCGCATGGTCCCGGCCCGGGAAGGCCGCCCGTACGAGATGGCCGGGCGGGTCACCGTCGTCGGCCCCGGAGCCCCGTGCCTGATGTGCCGCGGGCTGATCGATCCGCGCCGGGCGATGGAGGAAGCGCTCCGCCGCACTGATCCCGCAGCCTACGAGGCTCGCAAGGCCGAGGCCTACGTCCTCGGCGGCGGCGATCCGGCACCGGCGGTAGTGACCTTCACCACCGAGACGGCCTGCATGGCCGTGAACGAACTGCTCCAGGGCCTGACAGGATTCAGGGGCGAGGGAGGCATGCGCACCGGGAGGCAGCGCAGGTTCGACGCCGTCGAGGACCGTTCCACGACGTGCACCCCGCGGGCCGGCTGCGAGATGTGTGGGGGCACGGACGTCTGGGGCTTGGGCGACGTCAGGCCGTTCCTCCGCAGGGTTGGATAGCGATGGGACCGCTGATCGCACGGGCGCTCCGGAGGCTGGGCCTCCTTCGTTCGGAACTACTCTCACGGACGGTCTCGCAATACCCCGACGCCGCCTCGGTCCGGGACGGTGACCTCGTCCACGTCGTCGACGGCGGGATCGAGAAGTGGGCCTGCTTCCGCTGTCCCGGCGGATGCGGGACGCTCATCCCGCTGTCGTTGAACCCCAAGCGCCGGCCGCACTGGTCCGTGACCTCGGACTGGCTGGGGCGGCCCACCGTGGCCCCGTCGGTCCATCAAACCAACGTCTGTGCCTGCCACTTCCATGTCAGGCGCGGTCGGATCGACTGGTGCGAGGATGGGCGCCCGCCGAAACGCCTTGGCGGCCCCGCCGATGAACTACGGACCGTGGGGCAGCGCGTAGGCGCCGCCGGGAGGAAGGCATGACAATCAACGACCGGATCGGCTCGGTCGCCGCATGGATCATGGCGGAGGTCGCGACCGGGCGACTCGTCTACCAGGAACGGGTTGCACGGCATGTCCGACAGAACGTGGGCGAGGATCTCACCTACCGGAACGGGAACGGGAACTGGGCCTTGGACAAGCGCATCAACGAGGCGTTCAAGAAATTCAGCGGCGACCGGGTTGTATGGGAGCGCGGTAGCCAGTGCTGGCGCCTGCGCCGACCGAACGACAAGCCTGGACGCATGCAATCGTGATCCCCATTTCCACTATGGAAATCCCGGCTCAGATCCTCCGAACGTGAATTCTCGCGAAAATTGAGACTTGAGATTTCCAAGCCGTTCAAAAAGTGGGATCTGGTCGCGGGTATCGGGCTGCCTGCTGAAGTTCTAAACGAAGGAAGTCATGCGATGTCCAAAATTAGAGGTAGGAACGATGGCCCCGGCGGCCGCAACGAGCACTACGACGTCGGGTCCCGCCCGAACGTCCCCCGCCGCAACGTGGTGGCGGAGATCAAGCGCGGCGAGCATCCCGACACGCACGTCGTCACGGTGAACGGCCGGGAATACGCGCGCGACAACCCTGACGCGTCGACGAAGGACAACGTGAACCGCGGCAAGTAGCGTTCCGTCGCTGTCCTCGGAACCCGACGCCTGATCGACACGCATCCTGGTGCCCGCAACGATGCTTGCGATGCCTGTCGAGGCTGTGACCTGATCCGTGACGACGTTGAGGTCGGCATGACGGCATCGCAGATCCTTGTCTCAGGCGCGCGGGACAATTGGACCAGTGAGACGGCTCGGCTGGCGATGCCGCTGTTGTTGCGTTGTGCAATCGACGGTCGGAAGATCACGTACGGCGAGCTCGATGCAGCCCTCCATGCCACGCATGGGAGGGCGCGCATGCCTGTCCTGCCGGTGTATGGCCGTCCGGCGGGGCGCATAGGCGATGTCTGCGCCGCACTCGAAGATGAGATCGGACGGCCGGTCCCACCGCTCAACGCCATCCTGGTGAACAAGTCCGGCATCCCGGGTCATGGCGCCGACTACTATCTGCGCCGCGCCGCCGGCCGAACGAGGGGCCGATTGGGTTCGTCCGCCCGTCGCTCGCTCGCTCTCGCTACCATTGACGCGGTGCACGCCTTCCAGGGCTGGTGGGAGGTCGCCGAGCACCTTGGTATCCGCATACCCCCGTCCAGAAAATCATCCGACGAGCCCCTTACCTTACCCGCCGGAACGGGGCGTATGCCTGTGGGGCCCGAGAGCGAGGCCCACCGGCAACTGAAGGAGCGCGTGAGATTGCGGCCGTCGCTCTTTCGGGACTACGGGCGGTTCCCGAGGGGCGTTTCCGAGGCCCCCCTCCTGTCCGGCGACAGGGTCGATGTCCTGTTCGTATCCGGATCGGGGTTCCATCTCGCCGTGGAGGTCAAGACTTCGAGCGCCCCGGACCGCGAACACGCGAGGGGTGTCTTCCAAGCCCTGAAGTACCGCGCGACGTTGCGGGCAATGCTGGAAGTGGAAGGGCGGTTGCCCCAGGCAGACGGGGTGCTGCTCCTCGGGCGCCGGCCGTCCGATGCCGTGAAGGCTATGGCCGATAGGCTCGGGGTCAGGATCTTCGTCGACGCCTGACAATATCGGGGCCGGCGAGTTTGTTCGCGATCCACCAACAAACAGGCGGTGCCTTGTTGGCGGATCACGAACAACGCGGACTCATTTTTGTTCGACTTCGGCCTGCAAACCAGACGGTAGTTTGTTGGCGCTCTGCCAACAAAGGCGAGTGGGTTTGTGGGCGATCCTAGGACACGGATCAGGCATCCGTGAATGAAGCCGCCAGGAGGACGACGACTACCCCGACGACTGCGGCGGTCCGTCCCTCCACACGCCGGTGGGCCGCCATGGCGTCCGCTAGGGACGCGTCGGTGAGCGCATTGTAGTCCGCGTCGTGGAGGAAGTTGGCAGCCCGTGACAAGTACACAACTTGGGGGATGGCAACGCGGGCGTTGCGACCGGAGGCTGTGCGCGCCCTGGCGGGTTGTCCGAGGCCCGGCGTGATGAGACGATGCCGTGCTTGGAGGATGCCGTGGGGCGAATCGACGTAACGCTGAAAAAGCTCCTGACCGGGCGTGCGCCGGCGTTCCAGGAACAGATCGGTCTGCCGAGGCAGATCGACTTCCTGCCCGGCGAGGTGCTGGAAGACACCGAATTGCGGGTGGACGTCCTCGCGCGCCGTCACGGCGGTGACGGGCCTTGGTTCCACGCCGAGTTGCAGTCGACGAACAAGGCCGACATGCTGCTCAGGATGCTGCGCTATCGGTCCGGGCTCACGAACCGATTGGCGGTCGAGAAGCGGTTCGCCCCGACCGAGAGTGTCCCGTTGCCGGACCTCGACCAAGTCTGCGTGTACGTGGGTCAGTCGCCGATGAAGATGGCCAATTCGGTGAACGACAGAGGCTTGCACTTTGGCTTCAGGCTCATCGACGCCCGGTCGCTCGACCCGGAACGGCAACTGAGCAGTGTCTCGGTCAACGACAACGTGCTGGGCGTGCTTTGCCGGAACGGCTCGACGCCGGACAGGATCGACCGTATTCTGGCGAAGGTGGCTTCGCTGGGCTTGCCCGAACGCTCCGATGCCTTCGCACGTTTGCTGGTCCTGTCGGACTTACGGGGCATGAGGGACAGGGTACTGACGAGGAGAGAGGAAATGGGTTTCTCGGTCGATCTCAGCGGCGTGCCGATGGTGGAGGATGCGTTCCTGCGGGAACGTGCCAGGACGGAACGGGAAACGCGTGCCGGCATGGTCATCAACGCGCTAGAAGGCAGGTTCGGCGAGGATTCAGTCCCGGCCGGGGTTCGCGACGCGCTGGAGGATCTTAACGTGGATGCCCTTACGCGCATGATCATGAGGGTGCCCAACGCCAAGTCGGTCGAGGGCGTCCTTGGCAACCATATGCCCGTCTCCGCCCGCACATACGGGTAGTGGGCACCCCGGTACCCTACCCCGTTGGTTCCGGTGCGGTGTCACGGCGGCAGCGGGCAATTCGCGAGCGACGGTCGCGCCGTCCAGCCGCAACCATCTCACGGCTGGCGGGTGACCGTGTCAGGTCGCCGGGATCAGGAAGTCGGGAGCCTCGTACAGGGTCGACCGCGGCGCGGCCCCTCTCCAACCGAGCGCGGCGATCCCGGCTCCCATCGCCCTGACCTCGGCGTCCGTCAGCCGAGGGTCCAGGAGGATTTCGTCGAACACCGCATTCGCTTCCAATCGATAGCGGAGCGTGCCACCCGCGCCCTTCGGCCCGGCGGCGCGCGGAACCGACTGGTACATGATCCTCACCTCACGTTCGTGCCGGAACGCCTCGCGCTTGATGCAGAGTAGCCGGGCAAAGCCGTCGCCTTGGCCCCCGATGCTGACGTCGGCGAACGTAAGCTGGCCCATCATGGCCTTGATCTCGTCCTCCGACTTGTAGTCGACTTGGCCGACGAAGAACTGGATCGGCGGCGACCAAGCAGGGGTCCGGCAGAGGTTGTCGAACAGCTTGCGTACCGTCGTCTTCACCTGGACCCCGTTCCTGTCGGAGCTGTAGATGCGCCACATCGCGTCGGTATCGCAATTCGTAGTCCAGCACTGCCCGTACCAGTCGTCCGCGAGGTTGCCCAAGGTTGCTATATCGCCGCCCATGTCGACCTTCGTCCGGGCGAGGAAGAAGTTCTCGAACGGGTCGTCCCAGGCTGAGGGGTTGCGCAGGGCGTCCTCGCCCGTGTCGAGCAGGTCCAGGAACCACCTCAAGGAGTAGGTCCGGTAGATCGCCTAATCGGGGTCGATGCCCCCGATGTAGTTGCGTGCGCCGACCGTCGTCATGCCGCTCTCTTACGTTGACGAGCGCCTGCCGGAACACAGGTTACCACGGCATCATCCGATTTGATCCGAAAGGACGACCGTGGCCATAACCATGTCGCCGCCGCCGAGCTGCACGGCCATCGAGGACGGGACCCTTGTGGAAGGTACAGGTCTGGACTTCAAGCAGAAGGTCGACCTCGAAAGCGACCGGGGCAAGACGAAGCTCGTCGACGACGTCGTGGCCATGCTGACCGCCGGTCCCGGCTACCTCGTCTTCGGCGTGGCGGAGGAGAAGGGCCGCTTCCGCCATTTCGAGCCTATCAGAGGGGACCGCGACGCATTCGAGCGGCGGCTGACCTCGGTCCTGCTCGACAACATCGATCCGCGCCCGCTTCGGATCGCGATGAGTTCCTTCGAGGTCGACGATGGCTTCGTCGCGATCCTGCACGTGCCATGGCACGGACGCAGGGCGTTTCAGAACCGCATCACCGGGGGATTCCTCACACGGACGGGCGCCAGGAACACGCCGTTGACCCGCGACGAGGTCCGCGCCCTGTTCGTGCCCGAGGAACGGTTCGTAGGCGACGCGCTCGCCCTGGCAGGGCGCGAGGACGCCCGGTGCATCGAACGCGGACTACTGCAGGACGACGGGCCAACCTTCCATCTCGCCGTCGTCCCTGAGGAGCGTTACCAGCCGGGCCGCAGGCCGTTCGACCGTGGTACGGGCAGCCTAAGGGTGGCGCCCCTGTTCCATCACGGTGGCGCCGAGGTCCTCAGGCCCTGCCAGGACGGGTACGAGGCGCTCCAGGTCACGTTCATGGAAGGACGCTCGATCACGCGGGGCTTCGTCGACAGCGATTGGTCGCTCTACGTCCAGGTCGCGCACCCGTTCTCGGACGATCATGGTCGCGTCACCCTCCACGAGTTCGGAAAGGCCCTACCCGGCTATATGGCCGCGCTCGCGGACATGTTTCGCGAGGATCTCGACGGGCCCTTCTGCGTAGCCATGGCGGTGAGGAACCTGCGCCGGAACCCTAAGGTGGGCTGGGTCTTCCCGACCACCGACGGCATCGCCGTGCCTCCCGTGCTGGTCGACCGAATCGACGATGCAGATTATACGGAAGGCTTCGCCGCCGCGGTCGTGCGGGGTTCCCGTTATGGATGACATTCCAGGACGTCCGCGTTCCCCTTGTCTATTTTCGGATCGCCAGCCTCGGCTCTGACCGGCGTCCACACTACCGCCGCTGTCCGCGAGCCAGAGCCCGCACTAAGAGCGCCTAACAGAACCGCCTGATTTGGTTGAGGGTGATGAGACTGGCGGCGAGGTTGGTGAAGGCCTCGTAGATGTCGGCGCGGCGCTCGTAGCGTACGGGCAGGCGTCGGAAACGGTTGAACCAGGCATGGGTGCGCT
>NZ_JAKSXU010000072.1:0-917 GCF_022829325.1 Methylobacterium sp. J-092
GTGCACGGTGGGCCGCTCCGCCACGAGTAGCTTGGCCGGCGGAGTTGGGCGGGCGAGCGCAATCGGCCAAGCGGAGAAGGCTGGCACGAACACCTCCGGTGCCGGCGGCTGGTATTTCAGCGATGCATGCGGGCGCACGCCGTTGTAGTGACGGCGCCAGCTTTCGATCAAGACCTGCGCTTCCCTGCGTGTGTAGAAGATCTCGCCGTTGAAGAGTTCGTCGCGAAGCCGTGCGTTGAAGCTTTCGACGTAGCCATTCTCCCCCGGTGAGCCTGGCGTGATGTAGGCCGTCTTTGCTCCGACGCCGGTGATCCAAGCTTGTACGATCTTCGCAACGAACTCCGGGCTGTTATCCGAACGGATATGGCCAGGTACGCCACGCACGATGAACAGATCCGAGAGCACGTCGATGACGACGGTTGCCTTCAGCTTGCGGAAGACTCGGATGGCAAGACATTCGTGCGTGAACGCGCTGCGCGGTCCTTCGGTTCGTCGACCACGTCGAGCATCCGGATCTTGCGTCCATCATGCGTGCGCGCCTCGACGAAGTCGTACGACCACACGTGATTGCGGTGTTCCGGACGAAGAAGGACGCAGGAGCCGTCGTGGTCACAGATCCGCCCCCGCTTGGGCTGTCTGGCTGGGACCTTCAGACCCTCACGCCGCCAATTGCGCTCGACGCGCTTGTCGTTCACGAACCATCCGGCCGCCTTCAGCAGCGCGCTGATCTTGCGGTAGCCATCGCGTCCGTACTTCTCAGCCAACGCCACGAGATCGGCCGTCAGCGCCTCTTCATCATCGCGGCCCCGCGGTACCTTGCGCTGCGTCGAGCGATGCTGTCCGAGCGCCCTGCAGGCACGGCGCTCGGAGACGGTCATCGTCCGCATGATGTGCTCGACACAGGCGCGTCGGCGCGC
>NZ_JAKSXU010000074.1:0-1077 GCF_022829325.1 Methylobacterium sp. J-092
TCGACCTTGGAGGCCCAGTTGACGACCGGGTCGAACTTCTCGGCGACGAGGAGCTCGCCGGTGGCGCGGTTGAGGGTGTAGCCGAAGCCGTTGCGGTCGAAGTGGGTCAGCAGCGGGGTCTCCTTGCCGCCGACCTTCTGATCCGTGAGGATCATCTCGTTGATGCCGTCGTAGTCCCACTCGTCGTGGGGGGTCATCTGGTAGACCCACTTGGCCACGCCCGTGTCGGGGTTACGCGCCCAGATGGTCATCGACCAGCGGTTGTCGCCCGGACGCTGCTTGGGGTTCCAGGTCGAGGGGTTGCCCGAGCCGTAATACATCAGGTCGAGCTTGGGGTCGTAGGAGAACCAGCCCCAGGTGCAGCCGCCGCCGGTCTTCCACTGGTCGCCTTCCCAGGTCTTGGTCGACGAGTCCTTGCCCACCGGCTTGCCGAGGTAGGTGGTCTTCTCCGGGTCGACCAGCATCTGGTCGTCCGGGCCGATCGAGTAGCCGCGCCAGACCTTCTTGCCGGTCTTGGCGTCGTAGGCGGTCACGTGGCACTGCACGCCGAACTCGCCGCCCGAGATGCCGACGATGATCTTGTCCTTCACCGGCAGGACCGTGGCGGTGTTGGTCTCGCCCTTCTTCGGGTCGCCGTTCACCACCGACCAGTTCACCTTGCCGGTCTTGGCGTCGAGCGACACCACCGTGGTGTCGGCCTGGTGCAGGATGATCGCGTTGTCCGAGTAGGCCAGGCCGCGGTTGACCGTGTCGCAGCACATCACCGGGATCACCGACGGGTCCTGCTTGGGCTCGTACTTCCACACGATCTTGGCCTCGTGGTCGAGGTCGAGCGCGTAGACGATGTTCGGGAACGGCGTGTGGACGTACATCATGTTGCCGACGACGAGCGGCGAGCCCTCGTGGCCGCGCAGCACGCCCGTCGAGAAGGTCCAGGCCACCTGGAGGTTCTTGACGTTGCCCGCGTTGATCTGGTCGAGCTTCGAATAGCGCGTGTTGGCGTAGTCGACCGTCTGCAGCACCTGCTCGGCCGGGTTCGCCAGATGCTTCATCAGATCGTCGTTCGCGATCGCCGGG